>NZ_JAUBTU010000111.1:0-22014 GCF_036705085.1 Microcoleus sp. B6-A1 | reverse complement strand
CCGTCCTTTTTGGACGGGCGGGACGCCCATCCCACAATAACAATTAAAATTGTAAGTTATTTAATTCGCGATCCTAAGCTAACCCGACATCGATCGAATAGCTATTAATCCCGATTGCATACCGCGAATTTTTCAGCTTGACAAATATCTCCCTAGCTGATTATAATTCCCGCATTTCTAGTTGACAAAAACCTATATTAATTGCAGCGTTAACTTTCCAGAATTCCAGATTTGCTTGTTTGCTGTTTTCATTTTCGCGGTTTTTAGCTATAATTTGCCAAGATTTAGTGGCTTAGATTTCTGATATTTAATGGCATTGTATGGATTGATTTATTTCGCATAATATCCGGTAGCAAATGCCTAAAATACTGTATAAACCGCTCAAATAATAATCAGAAGTGACACTGTTGAGTGTGGAGGGGAAGTTGACAGACAAGCTTCTGACATCCGCACAAATCAAGTCTAGTTTATATTCAGGAGCAAGCAGCTATGTCTATTAACGATGTTGAAACAGCGATCGTGGATGAAGAAATTCGCCCTCAAGAATGCGGTCGCGTTCGTTTCCAAAACAGTTGGTGGCCGACGAAGTGCGATCCTCTTTGAGGGCTTCGCTAACGAGAAATAACTTTGCAACCCGGTGAAGTTGTTCGCGTCGTGAGACTTGACAACATTACTCTGCTCGTTGAAGCGTAGTTGGGAAACCATCGGGAGATGGGGAGTTATCGGAGGGGAGAAAAATAAAATTTGCGATCGCGTTTCTATTTCGATACATTTCTCTTCAAAAGGGCGATCGCACTTCTGGCCTCTGTTAATTTCCAGATTCTAGAGTTTGACCTCAACCACAACTCGCCGCTGACAGTTTTGTCGGCGCGTTTTTTTCAGTAGGGACACGGAATGCCGATGAGTAGCAACTTGTTTAAATCAGTTGATGACTGTATTGTGGTTGGGAGCATCTCATATTTGTAAAAACACTTCTTCTGGCTCCTTCCTTCTTCCTCTTTCCTCCTGCCTCCTGCCTCAAAACTCCAATTTCTAGCTTGGCTGCTTTCATTGAGATGCTCCCATTGTGGTTGGATACGGGTAACTCGTTCAATGACTCGGAATCCCATTCCATTAACATCGAATGTCAGGCAATGCTTTTTCACCGCCTCAGAGTATCATTTGAAGGAATAATACTCAACAAATTGATGCCCGCAGGTGGGGCAAAAATAGTTCTGTTTGCCGCACCTGCGGGGATTCTTGCGGACAAAGGTAGATTCGCAGTATTTACAGTCCATTCTTAATATTATGCAACGCCGAAAAAGCAGGGTAATACTATGTTGCATCCGGCAGCTCATCTTCCAGTAGCCGCAAGGGAGGATACTGGTAACCTGCAATAGTTACTAGCATGACCATCGCGCCTGAGATCGCCAACAGCAGACCAATACCGCGACCAGGGCCAGCGCCGATGATTTGTCCGACGCTTCCTGCTAACAAACCGTTGCTTGCCATTAAAGGTTCAAAGATTTTGTCGGCTAGAGGGCCAGCAACGAGATAACCAAGCGGTAGGGATGACCCACCGATCGCCCGTCGAACTGCAAACACCCTTCCCTGCACCTCTGGTGCGACTTTAGTCTGCAAAATTGCTTGGCCGGAGCCCAGGAAAAATGCGGCGCTGAAATACGCACCAAACCCGGCGATCGCAATCAGGGGAATGGAAGCCCGCACTCCCAGGAAGAAAATGCCCAGACCCAGCAGCAGCTCAAAACCGAATACCCCGTACATACGGCGTTTCGGGCCTCCCCAAACGCTCATCAAAATGCTTCCGACCACCATACCGCCGCAAGCAATAGACTGCACAGTGCCCAGCACAGCGACTGGTGCAAAAGCTAGGATTAGCGGTGCGAACAGCACCTGAGCGATGCCGATGGCGAAATTGCTGACAGCTATGAAAATTAGCAGCCCCAGCAGTCCTGGGCGGGCGGTGATGTAAGTCCAACCGTAAGCCATTTCTCGCAGCAGGCTCAGATTCCCGGCTTTCCTGACAGTATTAGTCCTGGCATCAGGAAAGCGAATACTTAGCAGGGTTACTAGGGAAAACAGGAAGGTGGCAAAGTCGGTGAAGATAATGCCCTGAAGCTGTATGACGCTCAGAAGTCCAGCCGCGAGCATCGGCGCGAGGAACTGGGCGGCGGCTTCTCCTAGCTGAATCATCCCGCTGGCGCGACCCATCTGCTGTTTGGGAACCAGTAAGGTGGTGGCGGCGGTATAGGCTGGCCATTGAAAGGCGCTAAAGGCAGAACTGACGGCGACCGCTAGGTAGATGTGCCAGATTTCCAAGCGACCTGTAACCAGGAGAAGGGCGACGGCTACTGTACTCAAACCGGCACCGGAATCACTCAGAATCATGGCCCAGCGGCGGTTCCATCGGTCTATTAGGGCACCCGCGAAGGGAAAGAGTAGGATCGCCGGTAGCCTAGCAAACACAGAAATCAGAGCGAACTGAGTGACTGAACCGGTGCGTTCATAGACCCACACCCCAAGAGCAAAGCTCGTCAGACCCGACCCCATGAGAGAGACAAGCTGTCCGAACCAGATGAGGAGGAAAATCCGCATTCCTTGAGCTACAGGGCGTTTGGCCATTTTATTAATTCTCTGGTTTGAGGTTAGTTGCTAGCTGTTGAGCTAAAAGCTGAACGTGAGGGGCTCGGAGAATGGCATAGTGATCGCCTGGAATTGGCTGGATATCTAATAAGCCGTGAGTTGCTAATTCATCCCAGCCTTGGGTTGGGTCAAGCTTTACTTGCAGCGGTTTTTCGCTAGCAGATAAGAGGGCAATTTTGCCGGGATAGGGCTGGGGAATGTAGCTCAACATGGCTTCCCTGTTAGCTTGGAAAACCCGCATCAAGTGGCGCATTTGTTCTAAGCTGACTTCGGGCGGCAAAATATTGAGATTTTTAGAGCGCTCTAGGATGTAGTTCAATTGCTCCTCTGGTGGGAGTTCTCGCAATTCATCAGCGGATAGAGGCAGCTCCTTACCGAACAGACCCCCCATATCCCTGGCAAGATGAACTAACACCGAAGCCTCATCCGTCTCCTCATACCAGTTAATAGCAGCCGGTGTATAGCTGTCTATTAAGGCTAGGAGGGCGACTTCTTCTCCCCGAAAGCGCAACTGCTGTGCCATCTCAAAAGCGACAATGCCACCCAAAGACCAGCCTCCCAGATAGTAAGGCCCAGAGGGCTGAATGGCTTGCAGGGCTTCAATATAGTGAGCTGCCATATCCTCAATGCTGGTTTTGGGTTCCTGTTCGCCATTGAAACCGGCGGATTGCAAGCCATAAAAGGGTTGCTCCTTCCCTAGATGACGGGCGAGCTCGAAATAGCAGAGGACGTTGCCACCAACGGGGTGGACGCAGAAGAAAGGTGGCTGAGTCCCAGCGGGCTGAATCGCTACCAAGGGAGAGAATGGCACAGAATCCGTTTGCTGGAGCACAAGACTTGCCTGGTGTTCGATTGTGGAGTTCTGGAAAAGGCTTGCCAGGGGCAGAGATTTTCCGAACTGCTGCTGAATAAGAGCCATTAGGCGGACAGCTAAAAGAGAATGACCGCCGCGTTCAAAGAAGCAGTCCCGGACTCCAAGGGGATAGACATTCAGAACATCTTCCCAGATTTGCACCAGTTGCATTTCCAGGTGGCTGCGAGGTGGGACGCTGGTGGTTTCTAGACTGAGATGGGATGTATTCAGTGCCGGAAGGGAGCGCCGATCTACCTTGCCATTCGCTGTCAGCGGTAACGCATTCATCAGTACAAAAGCGCTCGGTATCATATATTCGGGCAGCTTTTGTTTTAAGTAGTCCCGCAGGTTGCGAGTCACGGTGCGCTGCAAAATTTTCCACAAGCCTTGAATTTCCAACAGATATGATACAGTTTGGTCAACTAATGCCTGTTCGTTCGGCGTAAGATGAAAGCGAACCCCGGCGTGTGGGGGACGCGACCAAACTACTGTCCCACAAAGCCAGCGCGGAAAGCTTTCTTCAGGTAGTTGCAGGTGCAGGCGCACGCTTCTACCTTCTTTGATAGCTGGCACCCCCACCAGACCAACGCCACCGGTGGAGATATCTGCTGTGTGGAGTTTGAGGGCGTTGCCATCAAGTTCTAGTTGGCATTCACTCTGATAAGGGATGCGATCTGGAATGAGGTTGGAGACGACATAAGCCACGAGGTGCTTGTCCCCCGGAGTTTCTTCCCTGGCAATAAAGACTGCTGAGTTCACATCAGGGTGTTGCGCCAGCAAGGATTCGATTTCTCCGAGTTCGATGCGGAAGCCCCGCACCTTCACTTGATTGTCGGTACGACCGAGATATTCTATATTGCCATCGGGTAGATAGCGGGCAATATCGCCGGTTTTGTATAGGCGTGCCCCTGGTTCATCGCTAAAGGGGTTAGGAATAAATTTTTCTTCTGTCAACTCTGGACGGTTGAGATAGCCTCGAGCTACGCCAGCGCCGCCTATGTGCAGTTCCCCAGGTATACCAATTGGAACAAGTTGTTGCTGATAACTGAGAATATAGGCTTGGCGGTTTTTTAAGGGACGACCGATAGGAATTTTGCTCAAAGAAATACTTTGAGGTACTTCATAGGTCATGGCTGTTATGGTTGTTTCCGTTGGCCCATAGGCATTTAAAAGACGCACCGTTCTCAGAGGTATCTTTTGCCAAAAATTTAAGCTTTCTGGAGGCATTGCCTCACCTCCGCTGATGACTAGCCTTAATTTTTTGAGTAAACTTGCTGAAGAATTTTCCTCTAAAAATTGAAGCCACTCCCTCCAAAATACTGGAGGTAAGTTAACTACTGTCAAGTCTAATTGAAGTAATTTCTGATGAAATTCTGAGCCATTTAAAAACCTCGTTTCAGATAAAATTAGCGTAGCTCCGATCATCAAAGTTGGGAAAATTTGTTCTAAAGAAACATCAAATCCGACAGAGGCAAATTGTAAGACGCGATCGTCCGAAGTAAGTTGATAGTGGTCGATAATATTTTGACAATGAAGCGCGATCGCTTGATGTTCAATCAAGACACCTTTTGGCCTACCTGTAGAACCTGATGTATAAATTACATAAGCTAAATTATCTGGTTTGATGCCACTAATCGGATTGGTTTGGCTCTTTTGAAGTATGACTGGCCAATCGGTATCCAAACAGACTACCTGTGCTTTATGCTCTAGCAGGGATTCCTTAAAAGACTGCTGGGTTAGTAAAACCGATACTTTGGCATCTTCTAACATATAAGCCAATCTTTCGGCTGGATAGCCAGGATCTAGGGGTAAGTATGCTCCTCCTGCCTTCAGAATTCCCAGCAATCCAACGATCGTATTCAGCGATCGCTCCACATACAAACCCACCAGTTGTTCGGGTTGCACACCCAATCCTTGCAGGTAACGAGCTAACTGATTGGCTCTTGCGTTTAATTCTTGATAAGTCAGTTTTTCCCCTTCAAACACCACCGCCACGGCATCAGGAGAACGCTCTACCTGGGCTTCAAATAGCTGGTGGACGCACTGATCGGAGGGATACTCGGTTTTTGTGTCATTCCATTCCACTAACAACTGATGTCTTTCGTTAGTAGTGAGCAGGGGCAACTCTGACAGCTTTCGATCGGGGTTGGCAACAATCCCCTCTAGCAGAGTTTGAAAATGCCCCGCCATACGAGCGATCGTTGCCCCATCAAACAAATCGGTATTGTATTGCCAGCATACCTGGATAATTTCTCCAATTTCCATCACCATCAGATCCAGGTCAAAGCTTGCCCCTGGTTGATGGCCGAATGGATATGGCTCCATCTTAAACCCTAGCTCTTTTCCTGACTCACACCAACGTTGCTTTTGCCAAGTGAAGCTGACTTGAAACAGTGGAGAACGACTGGGGTCTCGTTGAGGCTGTAGTTTCTCAACTAACAGTGGAAAAGGATAATCCTGATGTCTCTGAGCTTCTTTAACTGTGCTACTTAGCTGAGCTAACAAATCTTTGAATGTCAGGTTTGCCGAAAGGGAAGCCCGCAAAACGACGGAGTTTACGAAGTAGCCAACAACTCCTTTAAACTCTCGACCTGGCCTTCCCAGCATTGGGGTTCCCACAAGGATATCTTCTCGATCGGTATAGCGGTAAAGCAACGCAAAATAAGCTGCCAGCATCAGCTTATAAAGAGTTGTACCTGTAGCTCTAGCTACCTCTCCCAGTCCCCGAATTAATTCTTCATTTAGCCGAAAAATATGCGTTTCTCCCCGATAGCTTTGCACTGGTGGTCGGGGTCTGTCTGTCGGCAAGTTTACGATTGGCAACTCACCCGATAATTGTTTTTGCCAGTATTCCCAAAGTTTTTCTCCCTTTGGACCCGATAGCATTTCGGACTGCCAATGTACAAACTGGGTATAGGGCGTATTTTTAGGAAGAGAATTTTCTATCTGCTCAAGGCTAACTTGTTTCGTTTCGGCAGTATACCAGAGTCGCAGTTCATTAAATATCTGATCGCTAGACCATAAATCACCGGCGATGTGATGCCCTGTTAGCAACAAGATGTGTTTTTGTGCCGACCGAGTAAATAGATTTAACCGAGCAACTGGCTCTTCCTCCAGATTAAAGGTACGGTCTATTTCTAATGAGATTTGCTCTTTTAAATACTCTTCGCTCCAATTTGAAGCATCTCTGACCTGTAGATAACATTCTAGCTGTTCGTTAATAATTTGAAAGGGTTTCCCTTTATACGCGGTATAAGTAGTTCGGAGAATCGGATGGCGATGCACAACCTTTTGCCACGCACGATTCAAAGAATCAATATCTATGGTTTGGCAAATTAGTGCTGTATTACAAACGTTGTAAGCCACGCTTTCGGGAACCATCTGGTAGAGAAACCATAAAGCTTGCTGGCCCAGCGAGAGCGGATGAAAGGATGCCGGGGTCTCTGGCATCATGGGGGTGATGTTATCATTCAAAACTGGCATACTTTGTTCAAAAGATATTTCTGGGGTTGTAGATAAAGTCATAAAGCTTTGTTTTTTGAATGTTTTTACTTCGGACTAGCGCATTTATAGCGCGAGAGTTTTAGACAAAACCCTTTACATCACACGGGGAATTTTGGGATAGATAAAGTGCGATCGCGTAAAGGCATTGTGGCATCGCACTTTATGAAAACTGAAGCGATGAAAGCCTGCTACACTTTCAGTTGGGGGAGTGAGCAGAGTCAATGTCATTCCTCACAGCTTACATCCAGGGAGTAGAGTTTGGATTGGCTGCGAAATTTGATTTGACGCCTTTCGTCCCTACATTTTATTTAAGACTATCGCCGAGGTCTATCTTTGAATTTGTAGAGCTAGAAATGATTTTTTCGGCTCTCTTTGAGTTCGGGTGATAACTCTGCCCTATCTAAATATCTATTC
Organism: Microcoleus sp. B6-A1; assembly: GCF_036705085.1. NCBI lineage: Bacteria > Bacillati > Cyanobacteriota > Cyanophyceae > Oscillatoriales > Microcoleaceae > Microcoleus > Microcoleus sp. B6-A1. The sequence goes on along the minus strand of NZ_JAUBTU010000111.1, from coordinate 14,600 downwards.
TATTCAGGAGCGGGAATCTTATTGTTTTTGCAGTAGTCTTTAGTGCTTGTTACTGAATGAACTTTTACTTCCACTGGCTTCTCCTTGCTTGCTTTAATAACAAACTCGCTAGCTCCCACATAAGGCCGCTTACCCGAGTCATAGGCATAATCATAGCCTGTAAAACCCCAGTCATAGGTATAACCTAAGCCTGTAAAAGGATAATCTTTTGGAGCACTAGCAAATAATTCTTTTCTCATTTTTTCCAGCTTTTCAGGATCGATTTTACTGCACTTATTCGTATAAATGCTTCCATCGCTACAGGGTCTCGTTAAATTTTCTTTTTTAACCCATATTTCCACAAAAGAGTCGTAGCTTTTTTCGTCCTGTGGCTCTCGCTCTGCTATTAAGCCCAAATACTGCGTCAATCTTAGATCCAACATCATTTCGCGACTGAGATCAATAAGGCTGCCACCTAGGCCTGCAGTTTCATTGCAAAAACGGGAGACTTCAGGTTTTGCTGTTAGCCAAGTTACTCGATCTAATTTTACGATTTTCTCTGTATAAAATCTTTTTTTAGTCCATGTCACCATGAGAATCTCTCCTTGATTATTTTGGGTTTGTAGCTCGCCATTTTTTTCTTCCAATAACAAGACTTCTTCAGGAGACATCTCTGTTTTTTTAGTCCGTTCAACAGCCAGATTAAAATCGCCTAAAAGGTAATTATAGCTTTCACGTTTTTTGTCCTTTAGGTAATCCCAAACCCATACATCTTGCTTGGACAATGAACGGTCTTTTGAGTCGGCTGTAATTGACTGTTGATTAAAAAAATTTTGTTTATTTTGCAGACTATCACTCTCTAGTAATCGAGAATAACCAGCCGCTAAAAATGAAATGGTAAAAGTCAGAATCAAAGAGAGTTTTTTGTAAGGTTTCATCACTCTAATATCCTCGGGATTATTGCCCTAAAAATTCGCACAACAATTTCCAGCTAATTATCTGCCACTTTCCGCTGAACACCTTGCTGGAAGAACATTCAAGAAAAATGTAATAGGTGGTAGTCTCGGTGGTGTGGGAATAAGCCGACAGTGCAGTAATCTCCATCTGGCCTATTTTTCCTGATCGCATTTCCCAGCGCGTTGGCTTCAATCGGATCGCCTACGGGCGTGCCAGTGCCGTGTGCTTAGATATACTGTATTTGCTCTGGTGAAATGCCAGCTTGCTTGCAGGCTTCCCGGATTGCGGCCTCTTGAGCTTCTCCGTTGGGCACTGAGATGCCATTGGTTTGACTGTCCTGGTTGACGGCGCTCCCTCGGATCGCCGCGTAAATCGGATCTCCGTCGGCTTGTGCTTGGGATAAAGGCTTCAAGACAACGACACCGGCTCCTTCAGCGCGGACATAACCGTTGGCTCGCTCGTCAAAGGTTTTGCAACGCCCATCGAGAGAGAGCATAGATGCTTTTGAGAATCCTATAGTTCTCTCCAAGAACTGCTTACTAGGTAAGATCACTGCTACCTGCAGCCTGTAGAGCAGATAGATAACCTGACTGGTGCTAGCCTCTACCTTTAGATAGAGGAGGTAAACAGCTCGATCGCTACCTTTCTATGTCTTTGGGTGGGTGCTATTCAATAGTATGTGTAAACAATCCGGATAAAGCAAGTCGGAAAAGTCGGATCATAAAGTCGGAAAAGTCGGATCATAAAGTCGGAAAAGTCGGACGCCCTGGTTTTACTATCTATCTATAGAGCAGATCAACAGCATGACTGGCACTGTTATCTGTCTTTTGGTAGATGCTATTAATAGTATGTTGGGAATATAGGCATAAAGCAAGTCGGAAAAGTCGGATCGTAAAGTCGGAAAAGTCGGATCTTTGCCTAATGGGCATATTTCTGAGTGAGGATTACAATATCACGCGCTAAAATACATCAGTAATAATACTGAAAATTAATGGAATTGTCGGCGCTAATCGGCGGATGTTTTTATGTGACCATATAAAAACTAATCAAGGCTTGTCTTTTGGATCAAGACAAGCCTTGATACTGAGTTATACGGTTGTGCCCTAGGTAGCGAACTCAGATTTATGAAAGATGAACCAGTTTTTCAGATTTTTTAAGAGTTTTATAAATGTCAAAGAGTCGATGTCGTAGGCGTTGACGGGGTGACAAGAAACTTAAAAGCTTTGCAATTAAAGGGTTTAAGCCGATCGCCCTCACAAATAATTAGGTGGGTGCGATCGCCTTTTTCGGGTTTCGACAAGGTGGAATCAGGATCGGGGGCGATCGTCCAGGAGCGTAAGTGTCAATAAGTCTGTCATAATAACTATTAGGAATTTCTCCACCGACTTAGTACGGTGTATAACTCAAAGCTAGGGTGCAAAACTGAAAAACCTTACCCGATGAGATTGATTTGTATATGACTTTTGAACAAGCTCTAGAATTTATCGAATCAGCCTTAGAGTCCCAAACCAGTAAACCGTTAAATTTTCTTGAGCAGGAAATCTTAAAAGCTGCTTGGAAAAACGCAACTTATAGTGCTGTTGCTGACAGTTTGTACCTCAGCGTAGGACATATCAAAGATTCATCTTCCCTCCTCTGGCAGCGCATTTCCGACGTAATGGGAGAAAAAGTTACTAAAAATAACTTCCGATCTCTGGTAGAGAAGCAAAGCACTACCACTGATATCGCCGAGGCCGAAGTCGAAGGCGAACCTATGACGATAGATTCGGTAGGAGAAAGTGACATCAATGAATTAGGAACTTGCAAAGGCAACATTTTAATTGTTGATGACCTCCTAGAAAATCTGAATTTTCTAACAAAAATTCTCACTAAGGAGGGGTATAAAGTTCGGGGCGTCACCAATGGTGCGATGGCTTTGAGGACAGTTCGCCATTATCCCCCCGATGCTATCTTGCTGGATATTAAAATGCCAGACATGGACGGCTATCAAGTCTGCGAAGCCCTCAAATCGGATGAAAAAACCTCAGAAATTCCGATTATTTTCTTAAGCGCACTTGACCAAGTTTTTGATAAAGTCAAAGCTTTTAAGGTAGGGGGAGTTGACTACATCTCTAAACCTTTTCAGCCGGAAGAAGTGCTAGTTAGGCTCGAAACTCAGGTCACTATCCAGCACCAAAAATGCCAGCTTAAAGAAGCAATCGAGCGACACCAGCAAACCGCAGAAATTGCCTACCAATCTCGCAGCCTGCTGGCAAATTTACTAAACTCATCTCTGGATGGAATAGCCGCAGTGGAGGCGGTGAGGGGAGATATCGCTGGAGAAATTGAAGATTTTCGCTGCTTGGTAGTTAACCCTGTTTTTGCCAGACTTTTAGGGAAAAGACGAACAGAACTTGCGGGCGAGCCAGTTCTGAAAAAACTGCTTAATCAATTGAGTCCCGGACTGTTTGATTTATTAGTAGAGGTTGTTGAGACTGGAGAATCACTTGAAGGAGAGGTTCATCTAGAAAGTGATTACCTTGGCAAATGCTATTATTTCACTGCTGTTAAATTGGGAGACGGTTGCTCAATTACCATCCGCGACCTTACAGACTTAAAACAGTCGGCATTAAAGTCAATGATGGAAGTGAATCAACCGCGTGCTAGCATCAAATAGCATAAACCTGAAATATTGCACCATTCTCAATAACCCTTCTATGGGCGGGCTCTCCTGCCCAACCCCTACTCCCCACAAGAAAATGCACTTTTTGTGGAACAGGCCGGAAAGCCTGTTCTGGAGAATGGTGCAACATATGAGATAAACGGGACTTACGCACTCCCACGGCTGCTAGAAACCGGGTTTTTTAGCGAATCTACGGGCTGTAACGCGTCTTCTCGTAAAAAAACCCGGTTTCTGACCACCCCTGTGTAATTCCTAAAAATATCATCATTCACCAATCAAGGGTTCAGTTAAATCCAGAATCTTCTCAAACTGAAACCTCGTCACCCAATTTCTGAGAGTGTGAAGCTCGAAAGCGTGAGATTCAGGAATCTCCTCTAGGATTTGAAAAACTAATTCCGAATCCGCGTCCATAGCTGCTTCATATAATTTTACTATCCATTCTTTTGACATCGCTGCTAAGAAATCAGTGAAATTTAACGGTTCTCCAGTCACATTAGAAGGGGGAGATGGTAGCTCTTGCTCCTGATAAATATAAAGGACGCCCAAATGTTTAGTCATGATGTCAAAGATTCCCTCTGTGTGGAACGGTTTTCGCACAAAATCATCACAACCAGCCGATAAAATAACTGCCTTTTCTTCTTCCCACACGCTAGCAGTAATAGCAATAACAGCAGTAGCTTGACCTTTAATGGTGCCTTTAATGCGTTTCGTGGCTTCATACCCATCCATAATGGGCATTCTCATGTCCATCCAGATGAGATGCGGTGAGTAGGAGTCCCAAATTTCAAGCGCTTCAATACCGTTACTCGCTTCTTCCACTTCAAAACCAACAGGTTTGAGTAGTTTAACTAACAGTTGCCGATTGTAATCTCGATCGTCCACCACGAGGATGCGATATTGGGGTTGGTTAGGCGCTAGCGCAACGACGCGACGACTTTGGGGTTGATTTTGAATGGCGCTGCCATCAGCGATGCCCACAGGAATGTCAAATTTAAATGTTGTACCCGTTGTGTCTTCTAAAAATTCCTTGAGAGGCATTCCAGGGGTGAAAGCTTTACCATGACTAATGACTGTTATTTCACCTCCCATCAAGCGGACAAATTGACGGCTAATCGTCAGTCCTAATCCGGTTCCTTGCTGCACTTTTTGACCGGAAGCTGTTTGCACGAAGGGTTTGAAGAGATTCTCCAGTTCCTCTGCCCCAATGCCAACTCCCGTATCTTTTACTTCAAAGGTAATGGTTGTTGATTGTGGGTTGTTGGTTGTTTTTGTTCCCGCTTCACTTTGGGCTTTTACCTGTTTATTTTTTACTTCTAAAGACACCCCTCCAGAAGAGGTAAACTTAACGGCATTACTGATCAAATTAATCAGCACTTGCCGCAACTTAACTTCATCAGCCCAGATATATTTAGGAATATCTGCAGCACATTCCAATCGTAAGTATAAGCTTTGAGCCGTGGCTTTCAACGCAAACATATCCTCGATTTCAGCTAAAAAATGATGAAGGTTTAAATTGTTTTCAGATAGCGTCATGCGTCCCGCTTCAACTTTGGAAAGGTCAAGCACCTGATTAATTAGAGATAATAAATGCTCTCCACTGCGCTGAATGATGTTAAGGTTCTCTTTTTGTTCATTTAACAGATTTGTATCCTGATTCATCAGTTGAGAAAAACCGAGAATGGCGTTCAGGGGAGTCCGCAATTCGTGGCTCATGTTGGCAAGGAAAGTGCTTTTGGCGAGGTTGGCGGCAACGGCTGCTTCTTTGGCTCGTTCGAGTTCTGCTTCAACTTTTTTGCGATCGCTAATTTCCTGTTCTAAGCGGACATTTTCGATCAGCGTTTTTTCGGCCTGCTTACGATCGCTAATATCTTGAAAAGCTGCGATCGCGTACTCTACATTACCCGTCTCATTGAAAATTGGCGTACTCGTTGCTTCTACAAAAATGCTCCCGTCGCTGTGGTGGAGTTCCAAGTCATCCGCCTGAGCTTTTTCACCGCCAAGCGATCGCACCAGGGGCAACTGTTCGACTGGATATATCTCCCCTGTCCCTGCCCGATAAATGTGATAGGTTTTTGAGAGTTGCTCGATTTGGGCTTTTGGTAAATCTTGAATATTCAGTAACTGCTGTGAAACTGGATTGGCGTAAACCAGTTGTCCTTTGGCGTCGTGAACGGATATGCCTAGAGGTATAGCATTGAGGAATTTATTCAGGCGATTTTGGGTAGATTGTACCTGAGTATAGAGTCTAGCGTTGGTAAGGGCGATCGCCGCCTGAGTTGAAAGTAATTGAATCACTTCCAGGCGATCGGGTGTAAAAACCCCATCTGCTAAATTATTTTCCAAGTAAACAATTCCAATTAATTGCCCTTGATTGAGCAGAGGAGCGCAAAGGATAGACTTGGGCTGCTGTGTTTTGATATAAGCGTCTTGGGTAAATCTGCCTTCACGGGCAACATTGGTTTCAATCAGTCCTTCCTGAGTCCTTTCAACATAGTGAATAATCGACAAAGGCAAACAGGTTTCTATTGGAGTTGATTGCAACACTATCACCTGATTTGAGTTAGCCTCCCCTGACGCTTCGACTCTTAGTTGTCCTTGAGACTCTAAAATTAGATAGCCACTTTGTGCCCCGCAGCTTTCTAGCAGGATTTTCATCAAAGTGGTGAGGAGTTTATCTAGCTCAATTTCACTGGCAATTGCCCCAGATGCTTTCATCAATGCTGCCAAATCCAGGGTTTCCCCTGAAATGCTGTTAGATGTATCAGACAGGATGCTGCGCGATTTATCCGACAAATTGGCTTTCGTAAAACGCTTTAAAAGTTCTGGATACTGTTGTTTCAAATCAGTCATTTTAGCTGTTGCACCCCAACGTAAATAACAGTAGTAAGCATTTGTCATATAGGCTTGGGCAACTTGCTCTTTTCCCCAAGCGATGTAGAATTTGGCAGCCAATTCATTAGCCAAAGCCTCTTCGTTGAGGTACTCATGTTCTTTCGCTAAGGCAATAGCGCGATCGTAGTAGTCGATCGCCCTAGCATTTTCCCCCAAAACTCGATATCGCTCTGCCTCCACTAGATAGAATTTATGGAGGTGAGTCATCGGAGCAAACTTCGCCCATTTCTCGATCTTTTTCTGATTGGCTTTCACCTTCTGGAGGATGAGTTTTTGCTCGGATTTTGGTGCATCAGAATAGATAGCCAGATAAACTAAAGAATTGTAGAAATGGTAGAGAGGAATAGTACCTACAGCGCTATCGCTATATTTTTCTGCTGATTTAGCATTTTCTATAGCTTGCTGATAGTCTTGAAAAAGATAGCAGAGAAATAGCTTGTAAAAATAGACCGAGCGACAAAGATTTTGAGCATTCGCCTCTAGATGCAGGGGTAACATTTTTGTTTCGTCATAGCTTTCACCGATTAAACGGCACTTATCTTCAGCCTGTCCCATCAAATTCAATAAAACCTGTCGATTGAGTTGGTTATAGTAATATGATGTTTCTTGCTTCAGTTGGCTGAGGGTATTACTGTACATTGCCATCTCTGCCTCGACTGTTGCCAATTCCTTCCCCAACACATAGGAGTGATAGCAGTATACACAAGCCGAATAAGCTGCATATTCTAAATCTCCAGTCTCTAGGGCGATCGAGTAAGCATTCTGCAAAGGGTTTAAAGTTTCCCTAAGATGCTCTTTCCAATGTTTGACAAAGTAATTAACAATAAATATGGTTCTGGCTGTGAGATCTTTAGTATTAAACTTATCGAGTAACAAGATAGCAAGTCGCCCAAATTTATAACCAGTCTCAATGTCTCCTACGGTTTCCCCAGACAAAATTAGTCCGTAAGTAGCATAGGCACAAGAAGACACAGAAGTATTCCCGTATTTGATGGATAAATTGACCTGTTTAAACGCCATTAGGGGTAGCAAGTCAGGTCTGGAAAAATGGGCAGCGGACACTATACCTGATAAGATACGCATAGCTGCCAACTTATAAGGGTCAGTCATCACTGGTAAGTCGATTAAGTCCTCGATTCGCTTCCCTGCTAAACTTAACTTAGTCTTCACCAGTTCAAGGAAAATATTTAATTTTGTTGGTTTTTTGGGAAAGCGAATTCCCAACAGCTTTAATACTGAAAGAGCCGTATCTATCGCTTCTAACGGTTGGTTTTGTGCTGTATAGGCTTGAATCTTGACTTCATATACTTTCACTTTGTCCAGCAATGAAGTAGCTTGTTGAAGCACAATATCAGCCCCTTTTTCCATTTCCTCAACGTGGCCACTCAAGATAGCAGCTTCTACTGTTTCCACATACAGTGCTAGACTTAGGTCATACTGACGAAGCCAACTATCTGCACTCAGGCAATTTATACCAATGCTTAAGTAATTCCAGGCGGGTTTCCAAGCTGCTGATGCCTTCGCTTTTTTGCCAGCAATCAGATTTAATTGAGCAAGTTTATCTTTTTCTAACTGAACGTCAATTGTTTCAATACCAAAGTTGAGCTGATTGACTATATCAAAAATCTTTTGTTGGAGTACCTGTGGTGGTGTATTTTGTAACAACAGTTGCCCGACTTTCCAGTGAACCGCTTGCTTGTCGTCTGGGGGAATTAGGGAATAGGCGGCTTGCTGGATGCGATCGTGAGCAAATTTATAATTAATTTTTAAGTCATTCGCATCTCGATGGGTTTTCAGGAATTTGTAATCATCTCCAAGGGGTAATATAAATCCCGCTTGAATGGCATTCCATAATTCATCAGCCGTTTCTTTTTGAGAAGTTTCATTAATAATTGAAAGGCTTGGTAAATCAAATTGATTGCCAATGCAAGCGGCTAATCGTAAAACTTTTTGTGCTGATTCTGATAAGGTTTGAATTTGCTCTGCCATGAACTCAACAACGTTATCAGTAATATTCCTAGTTATAATTTGCTCTAAATCCCAATGCCAAGCCCCAGCATTCACATCAAAAGTCAGCAATTGCTCTGTATAAAGTGACTTGAAAAACTCTTTAATAAAAAAGGGATTTCCTTGGGTTTTTTGCCAAACCAACTCGGCTAATCTTTGCGTTGGGACGCACTCGGTTTTCAGCGTATCCGCAATGAATTCATTAACCTGGTTTAAATTTAAGGGTGAAAGAGAGAGATGATTAATTACTACTCCCTGTTTTTCCATCTCAGATAAAGTCAGCATAGTAGGATGAGTTGCACTGACTTCGTTATCTCGATAAGCTCCGATTACAAAGAGATATTGAGTAGTAAAATCGGTCATGATCAACTGGATCAATTGCAGCGTAGCGCTGTCTGTCCACTGAAGGTCGTCTAGAAATAGGACGAGGGGATGTTCTTTCTGGCAAAAAACTTGAATAAAGTTTTGAAAAGCTAAATTAAACCGATTTCTTGCTTCTGTTGGTGGCAATTCTGGGACAGGATTCTGTTTGCCAATAATCAGTTCAACTTCGGGAATGACATCAATAATAATTTGTCCATTGCTGCCTAATGCGCCTCGAATCTTCTCTTGCCACTGTTCTAATTGCGCTTGAGTTTCGGTGAGCAATTGTCGCACCAATTCTTGGAAGGCAGCGACTAAAGCTTGATAGGGAATATCGCGTTGCAACTGGTCAAATTTACCTGCTATAAAGTAGCCGCTTTTTTGAGTGATGATCTTATACAGTTCCTGAACTAAAGCTGATTTCCCAATACCAGAGTATCCCGAAATTAGCATGAGTTCAGTTTGTGTCTCTACGGGCCGATTTTGTGACTGAGTTGTCGTTGGGTTACTCAGGTTATTTGCTAAACCAGCCCCTACTTGTTTTTCTTGTCTCGACGCTAGACGATCAAAGGCACTCAATAAGGACTCAATCTGTGATTCTCTCCCGTACAGTTTTTGAGGGAGTTGCAATTGAGGATAAATATCTTGGTATCCCAAGGAAAAAGCTTGAAATTTACCATTTCTAAATTGAGCGAGACAAGTTTTTAAATCTGCGTTGATTCCCCAAGCACTTTGATATCTATCTTCCGCCATTTTGGCCATTAACTTCATGACAATTTCTGAGACAGTCAAGGGAATTTCTGGATTATTTTCATGAGGTGGAGTGGGTTGTTTTGCAATATGGCAATGGACTAACTCAAGTGCATCAACGGATTCAAAAGGCAACTGGTTGGTTAGCAGCTCATAGAAAGTAACGCCAAGAGAATAAAAGTCAGTGCGATAGTCTAGTGAGCGATTCATCCTGCCTGTTTGTTCTGGAGACATATAAGCCAATGTCCCTTCTAGAAGATTAGGACTTTTGAGGCTGGGATTCTCTTGGGATAGGATGGTAGATAAGCCAAAGTCAATAATTTTTAATTTTCCAGTTTGAGGATTCAAGACAATATTAGATGGATTGATATCTTTGTGAATGACATTTTTTTGATGAACTTTGCCTAACGCATCTGTGATTTGGATGGCTAGGTGGAGAAACTCTGGTAAACCAAAGGGACGGCCATCCAGCAGGATTTTTAAGGACTCTCCTCCAAAATCCTCCAACAACATGACTTGTGTGTTCTCGTATTTTCGCAGTTCGTAGCCTTTAATCGTTTCTTCTAGGTTGAGACGGCGAGTGATTTCGTATTCCTGCTGATAGCGGTAGAGTTCGGCTGCTGTGGGGTAATCCTCTTTGAGGAGTTTCAAAATCAAAGGTTGCTGATTTGATTTGAGGATGCCTCGGTATACGAGGGAATTAGCACTTTCGTAAATCTGGCTGACAATTGTGATATCTGGCAGTGAAATCATGTTGGGAATTATTGCTGCCTAAAAAAGTTGAGTATACAAATAAATATAACATGGGGAGGAGCGGGTGAGAGCAACAGTAAACTCGCTGCGAATATACATCCTTGCCTTACACCCCCCACAACTCCGGATCTTTTATTATTGCTTTTTTGCTCTGGACTTACTTACGCTGTATGGTACAAGTGTACTGGCACTTGAAGCGTCTAGCTATTGTACGATCGCCAAAAATTAAAATTTTCGTAACCGTCAATAATTAATGATAAAATAGCTTAAGGATCCCGTTACCCAATTGTGGTAATCTGACAACAATCCACTTTCATTCTCGATCGAGTGCGTGCAGCTATGCGAATCGGTAAAATTTTACAAAAGTTTCTGCTTTTCACAATAGCGTTACTTTTCGCAGTATCGCTGTTAATTAAAGTTACTAAATTTCACAATTATTTCGGCATAAACCGTGCCGATACCGAAGTGAAAGTTGTTGCCCTCACCTACGACGACGGGCCCTATCCTCCCTATACAAATCAGCTTTTAGATATCTTAGACCGCTATCAAATTAAAGCAACTTTTTTTGAAATCGGTCGCAATATTGAGAAACATCCAGAAATCGTGAAAATGATTGTCGCGAGGGGAGATGAGTTGGCAAACCATTCATACTCTCACAAAGATATGATGTTTAAACCCCAGGAAGTTTTGCTGTCTGAGATTGAAAAAACGGACAAACTTTTGCAGGAAGTTGGGGTGAAGCAAGACAGTATTAGTTTTCGGCCACCTTGGGGTAGGCGATTTGTAGTTTTGTCTTATTTGTTATCCCAAATGGACAAAAAACTGATTATGTGGGATGTGGATTCCCAAGATTATGAAAAAACTCTCACGGCGGAAGATATCGCAAATCGGGTGATTGACAATGTGCGATCGGGTTCGATTGTGGTGATGCACGACGGCGGGGGCGATCGCTCGAAAACCGTAGCAGCAACTGAGATGATTGTCAAGGATTTGCAGTCGAAAGGTTACGAATTTAAAACTGTTTCTGAGTTGTTGAAATAGCAGTAGGGTGCGTCAGCGACAATTATTTTCGCGACAAATCAACAATCTCATACTGACGCACCAGGAAATAAATGCTGCGTCAAAATTAGACTTTTCGTGGCGCTTGAAAATTTCAAACCTGACCGAAAGCATCCAGGATACCCGCCACGTGATTCATTCCGAAAGCAGACTCAGGACCGGTGAAATAAAAAACCTGTATCCGATGAAACTTGCCGAACGTATTTATCTCGCGCAAGTCAATGCTTCAATTCTTTAATCTAAAATCTAAAATCGCGCAATCGATTGACGCACCCTACCACAATCAATAACCAAGATAGTTTGTCACGTAATTTGCAATTTTTATGCTGCCGCCCGATCGCCCCATTCTCTCTAAACCATTTTGAATGCAACTGGCTAAATATTTATCATTTTGCAAAGTGCGATCGACGGCCCTTGCAGTTTCCTTGAGAATATCAGAATTTGCTGGTTGCGTGCCAATAACCTGCACGGAATCACCTAAAAGCCGATTTTGAGCCTCCGCAAACCGATAGGTAAAGGCTGAGCCGTTTCCCGGTACTGCAATTACAGGTTTTCCCAAGCCCACAGCTTGTTCGACAGCAGTTCCAGTCATCCCAATTACTAAACTCGACTGCTGCAAAATATCGGCGAAAGCATCTGCCCAGCAAATTACTTCGACTATTTTTTCTTCATGAAAAGACCGTTTGATTGCTGGAAAAATCAGCTTTCCCGATCGCATTTGCCATCCGCATCGCGCCGCAATATCCTCTAATTGAGTCATTAAAGCCGGAACTAAAGCAGCCCGAAACTGCACCGGTACAGTAGAGTTACTAGCAATTTTTTTAACCAGTTCCAGGAGCAAAACGAGGTTGTTAGTGGCTTCCCGGAGGCGAGAACCTGGGAGAAGGGCGATCGTCCGAACTCCGGGTATTAACTGCAAATCTTTGCCCGTAGAATTGAGGTTGTCCATGACAGGTGTGCCGACAAACTGAGCTTTTTTTAAACCCTGTCGGTTTAAGTCAGCAGCAGTCAAAGCATCTCTAGTAAAAACCGCCAGACATTGAGCAAAGCAACTGCCACAAGATTAAACCCAAATCGACTCGCCCCTCGTAATAACTAGAATGGGCCGATAGAAAAATTATATAGGGGCGGTGGCTGGCATGGGCGATCGCCCCGGCGACAATATCCCCAGTCGCCACCACCAAATCGCAGCGGCGCGAATCCGTCCAAACAGCTTGCAATTGCTGCCAAGTCAAAGCAATCAGCCCCGCCCCAATATCTTTGAGGAAAAACAGGGGATTCATGTAAAAAACTCCCCCAGACGGCATTTGACTGGTGGGCCCAATAATGGGCACGGTCGATCGACGGTAAGCAGCCCCGTCACCTACAATCGGCATTGCCGAAACATCAACATCCGCGCCAGATACTCTCAAAGCTTGGAGAATTTGACAGTTAATCGAGTCTTCCCCGTGGCCGTTGCTGAGGAAAAGTATCCCCTTCGATTTCATATAATCAGAATACAATCAGAATCAGTGCCGAGCTTTTTTTAAAGACAGCCGTGCGATCGCTACCTGCTGACAGGCTACGATTTTGTTACTCTAATTTAAATACATTGTGGAAGTGAAACAGCGTGAATATTGAAATTGGGCGGGGCAAAAGTGCTCGCCGAGCTTACGGCATAGATGAAATCGCGCTAGTACCAGGACAGCGCACCCTCGACCCGAGTTTGGCAGATACCAAGTGGCAGATTGGCGGGATCGATCGAGAAATCCCGATCATCGCCAGCGCCATGGATGGAGTAGTCGATGTCCGCATGGCGATTTTGCTGTCGGAATTGGGAGCAATGGGCGTGCTCAACCTAGAAGGAATTCAAACCCGCTATGCCGATCCCCAGCCAATATTAGAGCGCATCGCCAGTGTCGGGAACCACGAATTTGTTTCCCTGATGCAGGAACTCTATGCCGAACCCATCAAGCCAGAATTAATCGAGCTCAGAATTAAAGAAATTAAAGCAGGAGGAGGGATTGCGGCCGTTAGCGGTACACCGGCCGCTGCGAGCAAATACGGCCGGGCGGTTGCTGAATCGGGAGCCGATATATTTTTTGTGCAAGCAACTGTAGTCTCGACAGCTTTCCTTTCCCCTGAAGCGATCACGCCTCTAGACTTAACTCAATTTTGTCAAGAGATGCCGATCCCAGTAATTTTGGGCAACTGCGTCACCTACGAAGTCGCCCTGAATTTAATGAAAACTGGCGCTGCGGGCATTCTCGTGGGCATAGGGCCGGGGGCTGCTTGCACATCTAGGGGCGTACTGGGTGTCGGCGTTCCCCAAGCCACAGCGGTAGCAGACTGCGCCGCCGCGCGGGACGACTACTATCGCGAAACTGGTAAATACGTGTCGGTGATTGCTGACGGCGGTTTAATTACTGGCGGCGATATCTGCAAGTGCATTGCCTGTGGTGCCGATGGAGTGATGATTGGTTCGCCCTTTGCCAGGGCCGCCGAAGCTCCTGGCCGCGGCTTTCACTGGGGGATGGCAACTCCCAGCCCGGTTTTGCCGCGCGGCACTCGCATTCGCGTAGGGACTACGGGTACTGTGGAGCAAATTTTGCGGGGGCCAGCAGTGCTAGATGACGGTACGCACAACTTGCTCGGAGCTCTGAAAACTAGCATGGGTACCTTGGGCGCTAAGGATCTTAAGGAGATGCAGCAAGTGGAGGTGGTAATTGCTCCTTCTCTGCTGACTGAGGGTAAAGTCTATCAAAAAGCTCAGCAGTTGGGCATGGGTAAGTAGATTTACCGATCGAATACCAGCATACCTTGACAAAATTTGTTCCACAGTCTCGAAATTTACAGAATATTGTGGAATTATCGAGAAGGAGATGTCACAATAGAAGAAGCGGAGACGCATGTTTCCGTTCACTCCTCACACCACACTCCGCCCGGACTACTGTTCGGGCGGTTCCTTTTTTGCCGGAAATCTTGCCTCTTGCTTACTAGATAAAGGACTGAGGCTTTTCGCTCCGGAGAGGGGGAGAGGGGGAGAGTGGGAGAGTCTGGGGGTGGGAGAATTTTTTTTCTACATAAGTGCATTCTGCCTTGGGAAACATCAGTGCCTTGGGAAACATCAGTGCCTTGTTCCTTCAGGAATGAGAATTAAATAACTTCCACTCTTGAAAGTGGGATGGGCGTCCCGCCC
>NZ_JAUBTU010000110.1:0-22041 GCF_036705085.1 Microcoleus sp. B6-A1 | reverse complement strand
TCCACAAAGAGTGAATTTTCTTGTGGAACAGGCCGAAAAGCCTGTTCCTAAACAAGTAATTGAGAATGGTGCAACATCTCAAATAACACGGACGGCCGAGTAGCCGTTAACGAGCATCGAGGACTAATGACTGAGGACAAGGCGAAATTTTCTTTTAAATGTCAGGCTAATTGCAGCCATACCCAAGCGCGTGCAGGGGTTTTTACAACTCCCCACGGTGTTGTGGAAACGCCTAAATTTATGCCAGTGGGGACGCTAGCTAATGTCAAAACTTTGACACCTGCACATCTTGAGGCGGCGGGTTCTCAAATGGTTTTGGCAAATACTTATCACTTGCACTTGCAGCCGGGGGAAGCAATTGTCGCAGGCGCGGGCGGATTGCATAAATTTATGGCTTGGCCAGGCCCGATGCTGACGGATTCGGGGGGCTTTCAGGTGTTTAGCTTGAGCCAAATGCGGACTATTTCTGAGAATGGGGTGACTTTTCGTTCTCCCCGCGATGGCCGCATGATTAATTTGACGCCGGAACGATCGATCGAAATTCAGAATCAGTTGGGCGCTGATGTGATTATGGCCTTTGACGAGTGTCCCCCTTACCCCGCTACGCGGGAGGAGGTGGAGGCTGCCACAAATCGCACTTACCGCTGGCTGCAACGCTGCATTCAAGCTCACTCGCGCCCGGATCAAGCTTTGTTCGGCATCGTCCAGGGGGGCGTTTTCCCCGACTTGCGATCGCGCGCGGCGAACCAGTTGGTAGATTTGGATTTACCAGGCTACGCCATCGGCGGCGTTAGTGTGGGGGAATCGGGGGATTTGATCGCAGAGATTGTGAAGGTGACTGCGCCTCTGTTGCCGGCAAATAAACCGCGTTATTTGATGGGGATTGGGACTTATCGGGAAATGGCGTTGGCGGTGGCGAGTGGGGTAGATATGTTTGACTGCGTGATTCCGACTCGGCTGGCCCGCCACGGGACGGCTTTTGTTGGTGGGGAACGCTGGAGTTTGAAAAATGCTCGGTTCCGGGACGATTTTGCTCCGCTGGATGAGTCTTGTCCTTGTTATACCTGCCAAAAATTCAGTCGGGCTTATTTGGCCCATTTGGCGCGGGCTAACGAAGTGCTGGGGTATACTTTGCTGGCGATTCACAATGTGACGGAGTTGATTCGCTTTACGGGGAGGATGCGGGAGGCGATTTTTGCCGATCGATTTACTGAAGAGTTTGCCTACTGGCTTGCACCGAGAGTCGATCGATCGTGATTGCCTTGGGTGAAGATATGCGACAATTATGAAAATTCTGTTGGATAGGTAGGTTGATTCATGGAAGCTGCATTACTCTTAGCAAAACTGCCCGAAGCTTATTCGATTTTTGAGCCTTTGGTTAATGTTTTGCCCGTCATTCCCGTATTTTTCTTGCTGCTGGCTTTTGTGTGGCAGGCGGCTGTCGGGTTCAGATAAGTTTGATTTCATCAAAAGCAGGGGCAATTCACAAATTGCCTCTGCTTTTAGATGTTAAGTTTTATTCCTCGGCCCTCTGACTCCTGACTCCTGACTCCTGACTCCTGACTCCTGACTCACCCTCAATAATTCATCCGTGTATCCGTGTCAAAATCCGTGTAGTGCCTTCCTTCAGCTACCGCCGATCGCACTTTTGAATGCCGGTCTTTCTGAGATCCGCTTGATGTAATCTACAACAGCCGGATAAGCACTGAGGTCTAGTTTTAGCATCATCGGAATGTAGGCCAACATTGATCCGACTGCTGCGTCGGCGACGCCGAATTCATCACCCATTAAAAATGGCTGTTTCTCGAAGATTTCATTTAACGGTTTTAACAACTTGGGAGTTTCGCGATCGCGAGTTGCTTCAGTAAATATTCCCGGCCCCAGGGTGGCGTTAGCAAACGTTACCCACTGCACGATTTGAGCTTGCTGCTCCAAAGTGTCTGGCATCTTACCATATTTTTGAGCTAAATACAGCAGAATTGCGCCGGATTCCCAAAGTTTAAAATCTCCGTCGGCGATCGCGGGTACTTTGCCGATCGGGTTAATTTCGAGAAACTCTGGCTGCAAGTGTGCCCCTGCTTGCATATCCAGGGTGACAAATTCGTAGGGAACCGCTATTTCTTCTAGATACCACTTGACAATTGAGGCCCGGCTGCGGGCTGCGCCGTAAAGTTTCAGCACGAAATTTTTATCCTTTAACGCAATATTGCTGTTATAGCATTTTTTGGTAATTGGGAATTGGGCATTGCAGCCAACAGAGACTTTGATGTCACTGTTCAACTAATGACTACTGACTAATTACTACTGACTAATGACTACTGACTAATTACTAATTGCCAATAACTAATGGCAGTTCTGTCAAGTGCATAAACAAGATTCTGCTGCCAATAAAAATCAAAATTGCTCCGCCCAATATCTCAATCTTATTAGCAAACAAGTTTCCACACTTGTGCCCGATAAACACCCCTGCAAAGGCTAAAAAGAAAGTAATAAATCCGATCGCAGTCACCGCAGGAGCAATAGAATCTTTCAGGACAGCAAATCCGAGGCCAACTGCGAGGGCATCGATACTCGTCGCCACCGACAGCGTTATCAAAGTCCCAGTATCTAAGGGATTGAACTTTTTCTCGCATTCTTCGCCTTGCAGCGATTCATAAATCATTCTCCCGCCAATGAAACTCAAAAGCCCAAAAGCTATCCAATGGTCGATCGGTGTTATCAAAAAACTAAAACTAAGACCGATGAGCCATCCTATTACGGGCATTAAAGCTTGAAAACCTCCGAAAAATAAGGCAATTTTTAAAGCTTTATTGACCTTCATGTGTTTGATTGCTAAACCGCTCGAAACAGCGACAGCAAAAGCATCTGCTGCTAGTCCCAAGGAAAGTAATATGGTAGTGGCTGCATCCATTTTTGTAAAGTGTTAGGTGTTATAAATAAAGTGTTCCTCTTGACTGTTTTAGTTTACACTAAATTTTGATACAATTGCGTTATTATCATAATCTATTCATTTTTGACTCACATTTATTTCACAATTGGCGAAGGTTGAAAAAATCAGCGGTTAGCTGTATTGTGTAAAAGATTATTTATCAAGTAGCAGAATTGACTATGCCGCCATCTAGACCCTACCAGCCATTGCTGCTCAGATTACTGCATGGGGTTAACGCTGCGATCGCCCTTTTAGCAATTTTGACCGCATTTCTGGTTTACAACACCTACGATGGGCGGTTTGGCAAAGTCCCCGTGCCTCAGATTGCAGATATTATTGGGATTCACGGCACTTTTGGCAAGATGTTGCTGTTAGGAATAATGCCGACTTTTGCATTGTACAGTTTCCACGCAGGTCAAAAACGCTTGGTGCAGCCGGATTCTTTTGGGAAACTAACGCAGTTGGGAAAACCGATTTGGTGGTACAGTTTGCACCGGATTGTTAATACATTGATGTTGCTAGCACTGACTTGGGCGATCGCTTCTGGCAGTATGGTTAAGGAAGAATGGCTGCCGGCTGGGGAATTGACGCAGGTTTGGTATTATTTACACGCTTCTGGTTGGGTGGTATTGGTATTTTGTCTGGCAATGCACTTGTTGATGAGTGCGAAGGTGGGGGGTTTGCCGCTAATTTTGTCGATGTTTGATGCCGCATATCGCCCGGAAGATTCGCCGACTGCTTGGTGGAAGAAAATTCGCTCTTTTGTCAATCGCTCTTAATGTGAAAATGCTTAATTTGAAAATGAACAAAAATATTTTATTAATTGTTGCGGAAGTCTTGGTAATGGGAGGTTGGTTGTTTGCTGTGGTTGCACCTTTATTATTTCCCTAATCCTATGCTATCAATTTTTCTTAACAAATGATCGTTAGCTCTATACTGAGGACTTCAGCCCTCCGTTTTATGACGACTAAAGTCTTGACTATGGGATGAGAATTAAATAAAATCCACTTTTCATGACTGTTGTGGGATGGGCGTCCCGCCCGTCCTTTCTGGGCAGGACGCCCATCCCACAAGAAAAAAGGGAAATTATTTAATTGACGATCCTATGAAGCCAAATTAAGCTTGTCGCGCCGCTTGCTAGCAAGATTTGCGAGGGGTTTTCCTGGCGGCAAAATGCGATATCAAACGATCGGCAATTTTACCCTAAACTCAGCACCGCCCCCAGTTTGAGATTTAATTTGAGGTTGAACCGGAGATTCAACTGTCAGGCTGCCACCGTGCAATTCTACAATAATTTTATAGCAAACCGACAGATCCAACCCTGTAAAATTTTTAAATGATTTATTATGGCCAAAATCCTCAAATATTCTGTGTTGAATTTCCTGCGTAATTATAGAGCCATTGTGGGCGATCGATACAACAATAAACCTGCCTGTATCATCCTCGAAAATATCGGTTTTGATTGTAATAAGTTGAGCGGAATTTTCAATATTTTTAACGGCATCTATAGCATGGCAGATCAGACTCGCGAATACCTGGCTCAGTTGACCGGGATAACACAAAATTGGTGGCAGGTTGTTGTACTCCTTGACTACTAATATTTTTTGCTCCAGTCTGTGAGCCAGCAACAGCAAAATATTGTCGATGCTCTCATTAACGTTGGCGTGTTCTTTGTTGGCTTCGTCAGGAAGTGAAAATTTCCTCAAAGCCAGGACTATGTGGCGAATGCCATCGGCTCCTCTTTTCAAAAAATTGAGGATGTGCGGCAACTCTTGGCTGATAAAATCTAGGTCGCAACGCTCTATTTTTTTGGCAATTCGTGGCACAGGTTCGGGATATTGTTCTCGATAGAGGCGAATTATACTAAGCAAATCTTTGATATAATCGTTGAGGTGAATCAGGCGGCCGTAAATAAAGTTAATCGGGTTATTAATTTCCTGGGCAACTTCGGCGGCTAGTTGACCCACCATTGTAACTTTTTCGCTTTGTACTAAATGCTCTTCGGTGATTCTGAGTTTGGCTAATACTTCTTCCAAAAGTTTGAGTTCTTCTTGAATTTGCCCGTGGAGTTGGGATTGGGAAATTGCGATCGCCAGTGAGTCTGCAATTGCTTCCAAAACTTGCACCTCGTCGGGAGTCGCAAATCGGCGGTTTGCACAGGCGAACAGATATCCAAGCCGATGATTCTCAGTTAGTACGGGTACTGCTGCGTAGTGACTATTTGTGAGTTCGATATGGGCGTGTTCCTCAGACGCTGTGGCATCAGGGGCTGCGGTTTTATGTAGCAGTATCGTTTCGCAGCGGTGAAGCCGTGCAGCTAAATCTCCAGAGGGCCCTCCTGCAACACCAAAGATTCCCAAGCGCGTCGGCAAACCTTCCCGGCAATATTCCCAGCCAAATTCTAAAGTATCTTGTCGGGGATCGTACCATGCGAAAATTGCTCGATCGAGCTTCAGTACAGTACCGAGTTCGTCTACTGTAGTTTGGAGGATGCGATCGAGTTCCAAGCAAGCGCGAATGCGGCCACTCAATCGGTGGAGAAGGGCTTGTGTGCGACTGCGAATGCCATTTAGGGCAAACAGCTTGAGCCCCACAATTGCGGAGAAAATAGCTGCGGCGGCAAGTACGCCGGCGGCTACTGCTAGTATCTTGAAAGGAAGGAGTTCTTTTTCGAGATTGTCGCCGGGAATTACGAGGGCGATCGACCATTCAGCTTGTTCTAAAGGAAGATAGGCAACATAAACTCTGGCACCGTTGATTTGAGTCAGCACAATGCCCGTTTTTTGATAAACCATCTCCCGGGCTACATTTGCCAAATTAGCATCTGCGGACTCTAAAAGACTGGGAGCCGAATTGTCGATATTTCCGATTAATCGAGCGTCGGGATGCACAATCGGCACTCCTTGAGAATTGAGAACAAAAGCGTAAGTTCCGGGGCCATATTCCAGCTTTCTTACTACTTGGGCAATTCGATCCATGCTAATGACGCCGTTCATTACTCCGATCGGCTTTTGTGCTGTTTTCTCAAGATTATTTGCCGAATTTGACCACACCGGAGCCGAAATGGGAACAATACTTTGTCCTTTGAGCGTGCGAGAAATGGTAGGATCGGAAACATAGACTTCCCCAGCCATTGCCTTTTTAAAGTGTTGGCGGTCGCTCACATTAATCAACGCTCTGCCGACTTTTGTGGTAAAATAAGAACCGTCGGGATCAATTAATGCGAAGTGCTGGAATTCTTGCAGTCGAATTACTTCCGATTTTAAATAAGGCTCTGCTACTGACCAATTCATCGAACGAACCGGAGGAGTGTGGGCGAGGATTTCGATCTCAGCCTTTCTAGTGCCGAGCCAGCGATCGATCTTGTTGGCGCGATCCCTAACTTCTAACAAAGCATTTCGCTCGCTTTTGGTGATAATCAAGCGGCGAACGCTTTGATAGCTGATACAACCAATGATGCTAGTTGCCAGAATTGTTACCCCCAAAATTAAGAGCGCAGTTTGGTACCCAAGATGGTATTTGCCCTTTAATTCTGCTGGCAATAGTCGAGTTAATTTCCACCACTTTACTCTCGCAAAGCTTCGCATGGTTTGACCAATTTGTGAGATTGAAATCCTGAGCTCACCTACTATCTACTCGCCCGCCTGCCAGTAGTCTTAAACTACTAGCATTCAATAATTGCGGGGATTTTTTAATTTCCCCCCTCCGAACGGCTTCTATCGTTTCCGGTTGCACTCCTTATGATATAAAGGACACGGCAGTGCCGTTTCCCTACCCAGATTAATTGTAGGGACACGGCACTGCCGTGTCGAAAGCGGTGGGTAATATTAATTCCGATGCTACCCGCTTTGATATAGCCATCCTAAATCATTTGTAAATTTCTTACCCCCTCCCCTTGATAAGGGGAGGGTTGGGGTGGGGTCAAAAATTTACGACTCCTGCAAGGATTGCTATATCACTTTGTTAAACAGGAATAATATCATACCACATTTTTGATAAATTAAAAACTTTCATCAACTCGTTAATTATTTTTTACAGTCGTTAATAATTGATGTTATTTAGGTGATGTGAGCAGTAGACTTTTTAGGTTGAGATGTTTGGTGTGTGTCTTAATCAATAGTCCAGACTGTTTTTAGTTTGTCGTCTGAAACCCTTGATTTTCGGTTAGTATTTCGAGTACGCAATCGCGTTGAAACCCTTATTATACGGTTGGTAATCAAAAACTGTCCGCACTATTTCTTAATAACGAAATATTAAAAGTTTTTCGTTCATTATTAATGAAGGAAAAACTTGTTAAATCTTTAATTTACATCTCAACAATCAAAAGTATTTTAGGTGCATCCGCTGGCTGAGGCACTGTTAAATTGCCCCAGTTGCGGGATTTGTTTAAAGAACCTTGTGAGTGTGTTCGTGCTGTTTCACATTGTCTTCAGTGCGAATGACGCGCTCGGAGTTGAGCACTCTTTTGCGTTCTAAGGAATAAGTAAAGTCGTTGCGAACTGTTCCCAAGGGAATGTGAAGTTGAGCTTGGGGGCGGATTTTGTAAGTGCGGGCAGCGGCGATCGCCCGAAAGGCAAATTCTTCGCTAAACTGAGATGATGTCGGGAATTCTGGCAACATTTTGGGTGTTTCGCCGTCGAGCACTGCTCCCAAAGTCGTCCCGCAAATCATTAAATAAGATGTGGGAATTCCCTTCAAAATTGCTTCCAAAGCTGCTGAGGGAATAGCTTCGATTACTTGCACTTCAAAAACTTCGCCTTCTTCTTTGATGAAGCAGGTAGCTACACCGACTGCTATGTAGTCGTCGGTGCAGAGATCAGGAGCGTTGGGATAAACTGTTGCAGTCGTCATAAGAAAAGCTTGGTAGTGTGGAAACCGGGAACGAGAAATTAAGCGATTTTAGATTTGAGATTTGAGATTTATTCCACGGTTTTTTTCGGGGATTTTACGTGAAAAATCTCAAACTGGCTGTTCTAATACCTAAAATTGTTGAGTTAAGCTCCGAAGAGCCGATCGCACGATTGTGTCGATCGTACCACATCAAGGTAGATGCCGGATGATTCGGCAAGGATTCCCCGCCGCCACGACGTTTGCGGGAATATCTTTGACAACAACACTGCCTGCGCCGATCGTGCTATTGTCGCCAATAGTGACTCCTGGACAAATAATACTGCCGCCGCCAATCCAAACATTATTGCCAATATTAATTTCAGCGGCGAGTTCTAGGCCAGAAAGCCTCATTTCCGGGTCTGTGGGGTGAAAAGCTGTGTAAATTTGTACGTTGGGCCCGCACAGCAAATTTTCGCCAATGTTAACTCGATTGCAGTCGAGAATCACACAGCCAAAATTCATATACAATCCGTTTCCAGCATAAATATTGCTGCCGTAGTCGCAGTAGAAAGGTGGCTCGATTTCAACTTTTAGCCCAACTGCACCGAACCATTCTGCGAGAATTTCTAACCGTTTCTCTGGTTCGTCTTCGCCGGTAGAATTGTAAGTTCTGGCGAGGCGGCGGGCTCGCTGGCGCTCTAAAATTAATTGCTCATCAGCAGCTAAATACAATTCACCGGCGAGCATTTTTTGTTTTTCGGTTTTTTCCACAGTTTTTTCCCAGGTAAGAATCGGCGGTTGAAACCGCTACTTCACCAACGAACTTCATCTCTAAGAGACTGAAAAATAATGTAGGGTGCGAAGGGCGCACCTTACCGCTATAAGCTGTTGCGGAATTTAAATTGTCTGTCAACAAAAAATCTTGTGGGGAGTAGGGGTTGGGCGTCCCGCCCGCCCTGAATATACAATTTAAATGCGCGACAGCTTAATTAGCGCGTCAGATCATTTTTTGATGTTGTAGCATACATTTAGGGTTCAGGTTTTGACTGCAAACAAACAGCTAAATCCAGATTGGCTAATTTCTCAAAAGCTCGATCGATCGATCCTTTCCCCCGCAAAAAACCAGTATTTGCACCGGGACAAATATACTGTAAAGTTTCTGGCGAAAATCGATCGATAATTGACTTCACGCTGTTAATTTGCCTAGGCCAGTGAAAAGTTTTTGCCGTCAACAGCGGTACTGGGGCGGCTTCTCGGTTGGGAAGCAAGTGCCTACCCGAAAACAGCACTCCACCGCTGCCACTATGATAAAGGCAAGAGGAACCAGGAGAATGGCCAGGAGTCCAAAATGCTTTGATTCGATCGCTCACAACAAATTCTCGCTCAAAAACCGTCACCTTCAAACCCGGCAGTAAATAAGCTTCCTGCTCTTGAATCAGGATCTCGCACCCCGTGGCTTCCTGAATCTCCCGCGCCTTGGCGATAGCGCCACGGTGGGTGAGAAACAGCAGTCGCACGCCGCCCTGTTCCCGCAAAAATGTTTGGTTAATCTCATCCCAAGCGGGACAATCTACCAGGATGTTAGTTTGGTTTTCTACAATGAAATAGGCTGTTGCACCCAGGGTATCCCGGTTAGGCGGGAAAGCCAGGATATTGTCGAGCACGGGCCTGGGTTGTTTGGAGACTGAACTCTGTTGTTTCAAGGAAGTATTTCAGAAGGGAATGGGATAAATATTATGTTCTTTTTACTATGGTTGTTCGTATTGGGGCTGATATCGTACTTCTTGTTGCAAAACGGCACCAGCCGCATCACCAGGACTCCGATATGGCTGCTGTGGCTGGTAATGATGGCGCCTGCGCTGATTTGGACTGGTTGGATGTTAGTTTACGGCACCAGCAAAACTGTACCGCCGGAGTTGGTAATTATACCTTTTCTGGTTTGCCCTTTTTTGTATTGGTTTTTGGTACAGTTGGGGCGCAAGAAAATTACCGCCGAAACTGCACAGCAGGTAGCAGACTCGGAGACTGAACCTGCAAAGCCAAAACCGCCCGTGCGCCCAATCAATGCAGCAGAAGAAGCGAGTTTGCGCGATTGTTTTCCTTGGTCAATTTACTTTTTGCGAGATTTGGAATTTCGGCCACAGGCTGTAATTTGTCGCGGACAGTTGCGAACCAACCCGGAGGCGGCTTATCAGGCGATTCGGGAGAATGTGGAGAGGCTTTTTGGCGATCGCTTTTTAGTAGTATTTCAAAACAGCTTGAGCGGTCAACCTTTTTTTGCTATAGTTCCCAATCCTAGCCACCAATCAGGGGAAACTCCTGTCAAAACCGAATCTGTAACCCGGCCATTTTTTGCATTAGCTTTGCTGCTGATCACAGTGTTTACGACTACCCTTGTCGGGGCACGACTTGCCGGAGTTACTGAACAAGCTTTGCAGTCCAACCCATCAATGTTGCTACAGGGTTTGGCTTACTCGCTGGCTCTAATTACAATTTTAGCAATTCACGAATCCGGCCACTATTTAGCAGCCCAATCCTACAAAATTCGCACGACTTTGCCTTATTTTATCCCGATTCCTTTTTTCTTAGGAACTTTTGGAGCTTTCATTCAAATACGGAGTCCAATTCCCAACCGCCGTGCTTTATTTGATGTTAGCATTGCCGGCCCCCTTGCGGGTTTAGTGGCGACAGTGCCATTATTAATTTGGGGTTTGAATCATTCGACTATTGTACCGCTGTCTGAGAAGTCGGGAATGTTAAATTTTGACTCTTTCAAACCCAGTTTTTCGCTGCTGATGA
The DNA here is from genome assembly GCF_036705085.1 of Microcoleus sp. B6-A1. Classification (NCBI taxonomy): domain Bacteria; kingdom Bacillati; phylum Cyanobacteriota; class Cyanophyceae; order Oscillatoriales; family Microcoleaceae; genus Microcoleus; species Microcoleus sp. B6-A1. The sequence goes on along the minus strand of NZ_JAUBTU010000110.1, from coordinate 11,483 downwards.
CTTTGTTGAGCAAGTTAACCTTGGGTGGTGCTTTCAATGCGGAAACTGCGATCGATTTGCATCCAGTAGCGGTGGCGGGTTATTTGGGTTTGATCGTGACGGCGTTTAATTTGATGCCGGTGGGACAACTCGACGGCGGGCACATTGTACACGCGATGTTCGGCCAGCGAGCGAGTATGGCGATCGGGCAAGTTGCTAGACTTTGTATGCTGCTGCTTTCTTTTTTGGAACAGGGTTTGCTGCTGTGGGCGATTATTTTGTTTTTCACGCCACTAAACGACGAACCGGCGTTGAATGATGTCAGTGAATTGGATAATCGGCGGGATTTTTTGGGGTTGCTGGCGATCGGGCTTTTGTTAATGATTTTGTTGCCCGCGCCCAGGGTACTCCTTGAGTGGTTAAATGTTTAGCAGGAAGTTCGGCAACGGATTTTGTAACGGATGTAACCCATATAGCCTTTCGAGCTCTCATATGAGGTACTATCCGGCATAGGCCTCCGTGGCCATAGGCCTCCGTAGGCATAGGGCATACCTCACCACGCTTGAGAACCGCTATAGAAGAAAGAAGAAACAAGAAAGAGGGCAGAAGGATTGAGTTATCGGGCGAGAGAAAGAAGAGGAAAGAAGGAAGAAAAGAGAGGTTTACCAATTCTGCAAGGGTTGCTATATTAGGACTTACGCGGTGAGAACCGGGTTTCTTCGTAGAGACTTCGCTACCAAACCAAGATTTTTCGCAGAAACCAGGTTTCTTTGGTGGAAGTTTTTATACAATCGTATTTAGGATTTCTCAACTCGCTTTCTATCCCCAAGTAATCTTTATTTTCACCGACTGATTAGAGACATATGTCTTACAATTCCTTTACTTTCCAACAATTAGAAGAGCGATTTGGATTGGATCTATCACTCAGTCCTATTTTGAGTGCCAAGGTGGTTCCCGTAGAACCCTCCGAATGGCTTTGGAGAGCAATTGAAATTAGTTCTAACACTGCTGTTACAACTGTAAAAGAACGTTCGGAACGGATTATTTCTCCTATTATGTTAGAATTTAGAGAAAGGAACAACAGACAATTTTCTCTTTTTTCTGGTTGGTCATTTGATGTAGATGCTGAGCTGGGATTGAATGGGGAATGCGACTTTCTAATGTCTTCTGTTCCGTTTGATTTTGAAATTAAAGTTCCGGTTTTTGTATTGAGAGAAACTAAAGGCGGAGAAATAGAATCTTGTCTGCCACAGTGTGCAGCACAAATGGTAGCGGCTCAGCTATTTAACGAACGCGAACACAATTCCATACCTGCAATATATGGTTGCGTAACTACTGGGGTTGTCTGGCGGTTTCTTAAATTAGAAGGAAATAATTTAATTATTGATGTTGATGTTTATTGTCTAGATAATGTTTCTCTGATTTTAGGTGTTTTGCAAACAATCGTTAATTTATACCAATAGTTTTACGACTATAATAAAATAGGTTTGTAGGAAGATTCCGTTGTTATTACCAACTTAATGATATTTTTTTGCCGATGCGAGACCGAAAAAGTTTGACCGCAAATTAAATAATCTAGCTGTACTTATGATCGCAATGACTCTCGAAAAAACAGCGCTAATTCCGATTTATCGCGAGCAGTGGCGAGAAATTGGACTTTCGATAAAACCAGTCGATCGCCCGCAAGCGACAGCGGCCATTAACACCGCCTACAACATCATCGGTTGTCCTGAACCGGAAATTATTTTCTGTGACAGCGCTTACATAGCTTTGCAAGCAATTGAACCGCTAAGGATACGCGATTCTGGTCTGGGAATGGCCAGCGAAATCAGAAACAAAATTCATAATGAATTGTACGATATATTAAGAAGTCAACTGAACAGGAAGCTGGAAAATCAAATTTATAGCCAACTCTATAATCCGCTGTACGCTCAACTAATGAATCAACTCCACCTTCATGTTAAAGACGAAGTTTACGTCAAATTAGCAAGGAAGTTGGGCGGGAGATTTCAGAGATTCCTGATCGATCAGACTTATCATAATAACAGCATAGTTTCCGAACTGTCAGCCTGTCACGGAAGTTGGGTGGATTTTTGTATTGGCGTGTTAAATTTGGAGATAGATCGCCCTTTATACTCAGCCTTTAAATCTTTAGTGGAAAACTGTGGCTGGATTTACCCGTTTGAGAAAAAATGCTTTGTGTGCGATCGCCCGATCCAACTTCATTTTGATAGCGAATATTTGCTCCACGCTTTATGTCAACCAGCGGTTGAATTTGCTGACAAGTTGAGTGTATACTCTTATCGTGGCGTCCGACTGCCGGAAATAATCGGTCAAGTTCCGCCCCAATCTTGGCAAGCTTCATGGCTATTAACAGAACAGAATGCCGAAGTGCGGCGAGTTTTGATTCAGGCGATCGGCTATCCGAAAATTTGTCAAGAATTGCAAGCAACTGAATTGGATACTTGGCAAGAATATACTTTGTTGAAAATTGAGAATAATATTGACATAGAGCCAATTTATTTGTTAAAGATGACTTGTCCGAGTACGGGACACCTTCACGCTTTGCGAGTGCCGCCAAAAGTGTGCTCCGCTAAAGAAGCGATTAGCTGGGTAAATTGGGGAATAGATCCCGAAGAATTTCAAGTCCAGACTTGAGGCGAAAGTTTAGAGTTTTGAGTGCGCGAGTTTACAGTTAAAGAATTACAGCGCCACAAAAGCAGCGTTGTGCACAAGTCCAGAACAATTAAAAAATGTAGAATTGCAGCCACCGCTTGATACTATGTACTCTGGCAGCTAAAACCCACAACTTCAAATCGACATGAGCCAGCATTCAGACCGCATTGCCCCTCACGGCGGCACCCTGGTCAACCGCATTGCCACACTAGACCAGAGACAAGAATTTTTCGATAAAGCAGAGTCCCTGCCGCGAGTCCAGTTGTCGGATCGATCGATCTCCGACCTGCAAATGATCGCCATCGGCGCCCTGAGTCCCCTCAAAGGGTTCATGAACGAAGCTGATTATCGATCGGTCGTTAAACAAATGCGCCTCTCCAACGGCCTTCCGTGGTCGGTTCCCATCACCCTCTCGGTAACAGAAGAAGTCGCCGCCCCCCTGAAAGCAGGAACTTTAGTGCGCCTCGACTCGCCGGCGGGCAAATTTGTCGGGCTCTTGGAACTTGCAGAAAAATATCACTACAGTAAAGAAGAAGAAGCCCTCAACGTCTACCGTACCGACGACCTCAAACACCCGGGCGTCCAAGTAGTAGACAAATCCGGGCCCGTTAACCTCGCAGGCGACATTTGGCTGCTGGAACGCGAACTAGATGTCCGCTTTCCCCAATACCAAATTGACCCGGCGAAATCGAGAATGATGTTCACAGAAAAAGGATGGAAAACCATAGTCGGTTTCCAAACCCGAAACCCCATCCACCGGGCCCACGAATACATCCAAAAATGCGCCTTAGAAACAGTAGACGGCTTGTTTCTGCACCCGCTAGTCGGGACGACTAAGGATGACGACATCGCCGCTGACGTGCGGATGCGCTGCTACGAAATTCTGCTAGAAAAATACTATCCAAAAGATCGCGTAATTTTGGCAATTAATCCGGCGGCAATGCGCTACGCCGGGCCGCGAGAAGCAATTTTTCATGCTTTAATCCGCAAAAACTACGGCTGCACTCACTTTATCGTGGGGCGCGATCACGCTGGAGTTGGCGATTATTACGGGACTTACGATGCCCAATATATTTTTGATGAATTTGAGCCGGGAGAATTGGGAATTGTGCCGATGAAATTCGAGCACGCTTTCTATTGCACACTGACGGAACAAATGGCTACAACTAAAACAAGCCCCAGCACTCCCGAACAACGGGTGCATTTGTCGGGAACCAAAGTTCGGGAAATGCTGCGCGCTGGAAAATTGCCGCCGCCACAGTTTTCCCGGCCGGAAGTCGCCGCAGAATTAGCCAAGGCAATGAATATTTTCAATTACGAGATTTAAATCTTGAACTTGGGTGTCGGCGACATTCTGAAGAGTTTTGAATTTTGAGTTTTGAGTTGAAATTTTATAATTTTAAACTTAAAGCTCAAAACTTAAAACTTAAAAATTATCTTAATACTAAACACTCACAACCTAATTAAATTCCCTACAATTATTGAGGGGAATTTAACTGAAAATTCAAAACTTAAAATTCAAAGCTATTTAAAAATGGGACTCAAGCGGCGGGAATTTTTGCAGCAAGCTGGCCGGGTGCTGGCCGCCATCGGAATCAGCGAGGCTTTGTGGCTGCCGTTGGGCGATCGCTACCTCCAAGCCTTAGCGCAGCCGACAGCCAGGAAATTGGCTTTGTTGGTGGGCGTTGACAAATATCCAGACTCGCCCCTGCACGGCTGCGTTACGGATGTGGAAATGCAGCGGGAACTGCTGATATATCGGTTTGGGTTTGTGCCCTCGGACATTTTGACTTTGACTGACGCTCAAGCGACGAGGGAGAATATCGAGACGGCTTTTATCACTCACTTGACTCAACAAGCAAAACCCGGTGACGTGGTAGTTTTTCACTTTAGTGGCTGCGGTAGTCGAGTCAGTTTGGCCGAGTCTCCCGGAAAAATGCAAAACAGTTTGGTGCCGGCGGATGATGTTTTGCCGCTGTTAGCAAACCGGGCGGTGAACGATATTTTAGAGGAAACGCTGTTGCTGTTGGTGCGATCGCTCGCGACAGAAAATGCGATCGCCATCCTCGACACCAGCTACACCTATCCGGGTTTCCCCAAAAACGGCAACTTTCGCATTCGCTCTCGCCCCCGCCCCACCATCGGCGAGCTGGGTATCGCAGAATTAACGTTTGCCCAAGACCTCCGAACCCGCCCAAATCTTCGTCCTGCGGCCACCGTACTTGCCGCCGGTGCGGATTCCCAACTCGCCGCCGAACAAGAGTGGGGCGGATTTACCGCAGGTTTGTTTACCTACGCCCTCACCCAAACTTTGTGGTGGGCAACTCCCGCTAGCAGCTTCAGCGTCAGTTTCAGCCGCGCGGCGGGTAAGGTCGAGCAAATTGCGGGGTTATCGCAGCAACCGCAAATTCTCAATCACGATTTAACAGCGCCGCTGGCGGTGAATTTTTCAAATTTAATCTTGAATTCCCCTGCATCTGACGGCGCTGTGACGGCGGTGGAAGACGGAGGCAAAACTGTGCAGTTGTGGCTGGGCGGTTTGTCGCCGGGGGTTTTGGAGTGCTCCGGGGGTTCTGTGTTTGCTGTGGATTCTTCGGAGGGCGCGAGGCTTTTGCTGCGGGGACGCACGGGCCTCTCTGCTAAAGCCCAAGTTTTAGACGGGTTCGATCGAACAAACGGCGAATTAACTGTCGGCGAACTCGTGAGGGAAGAAATTCGGGTATTGCCGCGAAACATCGGTTTGACAGTAGCTTTGGACTCGGGTTTGGAACGCATCGAGCGGGTGGACGCTACCAGCGCCTTTGCGACTGTGCCGCAAGTTTCGGCGGTAGGCAGTGAGCAATTGGCTGACTGTCGGTTCGGCAGAGTCCCGGAAACGACTTTAGCCGAAACAGTCTCGCCTCACGAGCCTGCTTTGTCTCAAAGCCGTTACGGTTTGTTTTCTTTGGCTCAAATGCTGATTCCCGATACTGAGGGCGATGGGGGAGAAGCAGTTAAGGTGGCGGTGCAGCGCTTGACTCCGCAGTTGAAAGCGCTGCAGGCGGGGAAGTTGCTGCGGCTGACAGCCAATGAGGGGTCTTCGCGCCTGAAGGTGCGGGCGGTTCTGGCAACTACCGCACCGCAAGCGCGGGCCGTGGCACAGCGGGAGCCGGTGCGGGCAGGCGGTGATTATCGGCTGGAACCGCTGAGCGGGGAAAGTGAGAAATCCGCCAGCGCTCATATACTAAGTTTAACAGAAGGCAGTCGAGTTCGGTACAGATTGTATAACGACAGCGATCGCCCGGTTTACTTTGCGGTGTTTGGCTCGGACAGCGCGGGACGGCTGTCTGTGCTCGGCGCTGAGGGCAAAGACTCTGTGGGGGCAATGTCGCGGGCGATCGCTCCTGGGGAGAATTTGACTCTACCGGCGGCTGGGGGGAGCGGGTGGGCGGTATCGGGGCCGATCGGACTTGCAGAAATTATGATTATATTTAGTGAGAGTACCTTCGATCGAACTCTGGCTGCAATAGAAGCCGAAATGCAGCAAACGAGGGATGCCCTGCCAATTCGAGTGTTGTTAAATCCTTTAAATGTGGCGCGGGCGGTGCTCGAAGATTTGCACGCCGCTAGCATTCCGGGGGTGCAGAAAGTGGGGATATCGACGGATGATTGGGCTTTGGATGTGAATGTTTGGGCAACTCTGAGTTTTGTTTATCGGGTGGTTTAATTGAAAAATGGGGACTGGGGAATGTTTTCTCTAACCTATAATCCGAATCTATCCGAGTACGAAATCGATATTCACTTCCAAATCACGAAAGGCGAGCGACGCAACTTGTTGACCCCGCCAAAATTTTTGGATTAAACTGTAACCATTAGGAGTCGGCTGGCGGTAAACTTCTAAACATTGTGCCTCTATATCTACTAGCCAGACTTCTGGAATGAGCGATCGAGCGTAAATAAGAACTTTCACATCTCGATCGTAATCAACCGTGCTATCGGATACTTCTATCAACAGCAAAACTTCTGACGGTACTGGATGTGCTGTTGAATAGTAATCAGCCCGGGGTTGCAGCAATACTACATCAGGTTGGGGTTCGGTGCGCTCGTTCAACTGGATGGGGTTTTGCACATCCAGAAAAGCCCGGTTACTGGGAATTTCGCTGAACAGTCCGATGAATCGTCTCACACAGGAAGCATGACGAGTTCCAATTGCTGCCATTTGTACAATTTCTCCTTCTATCAGTTCTACCCGATCGCCCTCGGAAAGAATACCCGCTTTGGTCATTAAATGATATTCTTCTACCGTCAACAACCTTTTGAGTAATTGCACTGCCATAACCCACCGCGCTGCTAATTATTTTTTAAATTGTAGTCGATCTGCCAAGGAAGAAGTCAATCGATTTTAGATTTTAGATTTTAGATTTTAGATTTTAGATTTTAGAATTGAAGCATTGACTCTACAGATAAATACGTTCGGCAAGTTTCATCGGATACAGGTTGTTTATTTCTGGGTACTGAGTCTGCTTTCGGAATGAATCACGTGGCGGGTATCCTGGATGCTTTCGGTCATTATCATCGGTAACTGATAATTGGGTTATTGGTAATTGGTGGCAACTAACAAATAACCAATAACCAATAACCAATCACCCGTTACTCATGACTGATAAAGCTTTTCTACCATTTGAGCCAACCGTTTCATAGCAGTTTCAATCTCATCATTTGTTGCAGTCAAACTGATGCGTAAACACTCATGTTTGTGCTGCCAATCTTCCCGCAAACCGGGGAAGAAAGAACTTCCCGGCACGACAATTACGCCGACTTTTTTCAACTCTTGATACAGTTCCCAATCAGTCATTGGCAAATCTTTCAGCCACAACCACGCGAAAATTGCTCCTTCGCCCCGGTGCAAGAACCACGGCAAATCTTTCGGCATTGCTTGTTCTAGGGTGGTTTCTACGATCGCAAATTTGCTTTGATAGTACGGGCGAATTACGTTGATGGAGATGTCGGCAAGAGCGCCGGACGTAATCGCACGAGTTGCGATCGCCTGTCCGTATCTTGGCGAATGAATGCACATATTGGTCTGAAAACATTCTAATATTTGAATGATTTTTTCATCGCCGATCGCAATCCCGATTCTTTCACCAGGTAATCCGGCTTTGGACAAACTCATACAGTGCACGATATTGCCGCCAAAAATCGGCGTCATTTCGGTAAAATTCAAGGACGGGAAGGGAGGGCCGTAGGCGGAATCCACGAACACCGGCGCGTCGAAAGCGGCCGCTAAATCGGCAATTTTCTTAACTTCGTCGTCGCTGAGAACGTTGCCGGTAGGGTTGCAGGGACGGGAAAAAATGACACAACCGGTGGTTTGGTCGATCGACAATTGGCTGAAATCCGGGCGGTATTTGAACCTGTGAGCAGCCGCATCAATATCGAGGGTAGGTTTGCAGGCGACTACCGCTTCGGGAATCAAGCTAACGCCGCCGTAACCGGTGTAGTCTGGGCTCAGCGGTAAAACAATATTTTTAAGGCTACCCCCCCTAGCCCCCCCTTGGTAAGGGGGGGATTGATTAGGCGTTGCCCCCCCTTGGTAAGGGGGGGATGGGGGGGGTGCGGTGTAGCCGCCGAAAGCGTTGGCTGCGTAGAAGTAAATCGATTGACTTCCGGGAGTAATTAGGATATTGCGATCGGTCAAATTCAGTCCGTAACGCTGATTAAAATCCGCCAATACCGCATTGATAAACGGCTGATAACCTTGACTGGAACCGTAGCGACAAACCACCTCGCCGTATTCCGGGCTCGCCAAAAGCTCCGCAGTGCAGTCGCGCCACAACTGCTCGACTTCCGGCAAAATCACCGGGTTTCCGGCGCTCAAATTGATAAACTCCTGCCCGCTGCCGGCTCTGAGAGTTTCAATAATATCTTTCATAATTGCCCGAACTCCCGTGAGGTGGGACATCTGAGCGCCAAATTGAGTCAGGGCAGGGTTCATAGCAAATGCAGCGACAATGATAGAAGTTTACAGTTTACCCATGATAACTCCAGTCGCAGGCGTTAGCCTAGCTTATCTGGGGCATGGGTTGTCGATCGAGCCTCTGACAAATTCAATAAACTCGATCGCACAGCGTTTTGTTTCTTCCCCTGTGCGCGCGCCGGAGTATAAGATTGTAGCCATTTGTGGAGTTCGATTGAACTGAGATGTTGCACCATTCTCAATAAGCTTTTTAGGAACAGGCTCTCCGGCCTGTTCCACAAGAAAATTCACTCTTTGTGGAACAGGCCGGAGAGCCTGTTCTTGACAATGGTGCAAGATGTGAGATCAAACAGTGTTTTTTGCCTAAAAATTAGCGAACGGAACAGCAACCTCTCATTCAAGAGTTGTGGTAAGATTTCACGCCGTCGCGCCAGATGAATTGCCGATACTTGACAACAACCATTGGAAACATCTAAAATTAGTCGTAAAACCCGATCGCAACAAAATTTTATAGGCTCCGGTTACTGCTATAATTACAGGTTTAATCCAGCCTCAAGAATCAGATTTGTTGCTAGCTCATTTTCATAATTCGCGGTTTGCTGACAGCGGTGCATTTTATCATCAATCCTACTAAAACCCAGATAGCTCGTAAGGTCGCCCTTTGAGTGGCGTTACATAACAAACACGTAAATTCCCACCCCAATTAACTGCCGTAAATTCTACACAACAATGACACACTTTCCACTTATAGAATACGAGCAACTTACAGATCCTAAAGCCAAAGCAGTGTACGAAGAAATCTTGACAGACTTGGGGTTTGGCATCGTCCCTAACCTGTTCAAGTCAATGGCAATCAACCCTGACATATTAGAAGCAAATTGGAAAAAATTCCGGGGAACCATTCTGCAAGGAGACTTACCCCGCACCCTTAAAGAAATGGTCGGCGTTGCTATTTCCCAATCAAATAATAGCGAGTACGCTCTCCAAGTTCACCTGCACGGATTGTCAGCCTTGGGGATGAGCGAAGAACTACTGCGAACCCTAGTTTCTGACTTTGCCAACTGCCCTTTGCCAAAACGTGATAAAGCCGTAATTACCTTTGGCTTGCTCGCGGCTACAAAACCCCTGGAAATGACAGAAGCGGATTACCAAAACCTGCGGGATTTAGGGCTAGATGATGCGGAAATCTTTGAGATTATTGCTACAGCAGATTTGTTTAGCTTTGTCAACCGATATACCGATTCAATAGCCCTAGAAATAGATGCTTTGTAATCTATATTTTATACCCATATTATGGGCGATCGGCTAGAAGATCAAGATCGAGAAGAACTTCTGTTGACAGCCCGCCGTTTGTTAGCAGAAGCTCAAGCGCTTTCCATCCGCATTTCCGCCGTCAACGAAGTTGCCACTGCCATTAACCGCACCCTCGATCTCAACCAGATTTTGCGGGTACTAGGCAAGCAAGCCAAATGGTTGCTAGACTTTGAACACTGTAGCGTTTGCCTGCACAGCACTAACACTTGCATGACCTTATTTGGCCGGCATATCCCTGTAGATATTGCAGCCCTCCCAGAGGGCGGCCCTATTCACAAGGCTTTCACAACACGTCAACCTCAATTAATTCAAGAAGCGGGTGCTACTGCTATTTTATCCCCCTACGCTTCGCAAATTATCATTCCTTTGGAAAGCGAAGGTAAGGTTTTAGGAACCATTAATTTTGCCACAACCAAGTCGCGAGCTTACACTCAAGAAGATTTACGAATTGGCTATCTTTTGGCTTTGCAACTATCTTCAGCCATCCGCAATGCTGAACGCTTTAAAGAGATAAATAGCCTGTATTCCGAGCTCGATGCCGAAAAGCACAAATCCGATCAGCTACTGTTGAACGTGCTGCCGGTTGAAATTGCCGAGGAACTCAAAAATAACGGCAAAGTGGAACCACTTTATTATGATAGCGTATCGGTTTTATTTACTGACTTTAAAGGCTTTACTCAGTTATCTGAAAAAATGACGCCGCGAGAGTTAGTTGACGAACTAGATTATTGTTTTTCTTATTTCGATCGCGTGATGGATAAATACTCTATGGAAAAACTGAAGACTATTGGCGACAGCTATATGTGCGCTGCAGGAATTCCTACGCCTCGCCCAACACACGCCTTTGACGCTGTACTTGCTGCCCTAGAAATTCGACAGTTCATGGATTTGCGAAAAATACAGAAAGCTCAACAAAACATTGCTTATTGGGATATCCGCATTGGGATTCATTCAGGCCCAATACTTGCGGGAGTAATTGGCCATAAAAAATTTTCCTATGATGTCTGGGGAGATACAGTTAATACTGCATCTCGGATGGAATCTTCCGGCGTACCTGGAAATATCAATATCTCTCACGAAACGTTTGAATTAGTTAGAGATTTTTTTGAATGCGAATACCGAGGGAAAATTTATGCTAAAAATAAAGGCGATTTGGATATGTATTTGGTTCACCATTTTAAATGAATTTGGGAATGGCTAATTGCTAAGGGAAAATGGCTAAGCGAGCCATAGGATTTTAGATTTTAGATTTTAGATTTTGATTAGGGAATGACTGATGACTATCACGGTTTGGATCGCTGGTCTACAGTTGCCGTTTTTTTAACGGGTGTTAGATATTGCAATCCTTGCAGGAGTCGTAAATTTTTTACCCCACCCCAACCCTCCCCTTATAAAGGGGAGGGAGTAAGAAATTCACAAATGATGCGAGGATGGCTATATCGCTCGTCGTAAATTTTTTACCCCACCCCAACCCTCCCCTTATAACCCACATTCCGCACCCCCAACTGGCACATACGCGGATTGAGGAAGTAAAAGTGAATCATCGGAGATAATAATG
>NZ_JAUBTU010000188.1:0-1655 GCF_036705085.1 Microcoleus sp. B6-A1 | reverse complement strand
ATTTGAAAGCAACCATCACCGATGTTATCAAAATAAGCCTGCTCTGCCGGGGTCGGCTGCACGATGTCGATCGGAAACTTCTGGCTCATTTGAAATGAAAGTGGCACGGGAGCCGGGCAACTCAACCCACCAGCGATCGCACCAGGAGTCTGAACCAATATCAAAAAAACTCCGAGAGCAGTGACACCCAAAAACTTCGCATTCTGCAAAATAGACCTGTGACGCGGTTTCATCCGCAATTTACCGGCCGCCAACATCGATCGCATAAATTTGTCGAAACGCTCAGACCCCATAAATTCCTCAACCATCGCCAGAGTAGCGCAGTGTTTCTCAATGAAGGCGATCGAGCGCTCAATATCAAGATGCAGCGACGGCGAGGGAACGGATATCGGACCGTATTTGTAATCTTTAAAAAACTCTATATCTTCGCGCTGCCTAGAAAAATTGATTTGACCGCAAACCACACCATTTAAAAATTTAGGCAGCTCTTCAACAGGACAAGCAACCATCTCCTGCATAATCCACTCAGCACGGGTACGCTTAAATTCAATCTCAAGGCGATCGTAGTCGATTCCATCAATATTTTTATCGTAAATCCGAACAAATCGCTCGGACTCGCGGGAACCCAAATAAACAGTAGTCCCAGGTCGGTTGTTGCCAGAATTAGAAATGCGTTTAACAGCACGATAGCCAACAAGCAAATTATCAGCCAAAAAAAGCTCCCAATAACGCCGCGACAATCGAGGAGCTTGAACGGGAAAATCAAGAGCAATGTCAATTCTATTGCCAATAAATTCTTCTTCAAGCTGGCAAGACGCTAAAAGAGCTGCAACCTTATCAAAAGTAACACCCGCAAGCGTAGACCCATTAAGGTCAACAAAATGTTTGTAAGGTTCATGAGTTCCAGCAGCCGGATAGCGAGTGCCTATTAAGCTACCTTGAAATTCGTGAACTTCATGCCAAATTTTATTTAAGGCAAAAACGTTAGTATCGCGAACATCTTGGAATTGTTGCTGCTTACGTTCAAATGGTAATCCCAAAATACGCTGAATTTGTCGGAGCATACTGGGATGATAACTAGACACCTGAAATCGCAGCCAGTCAATTCTAATATTCCGAGATAAATATTCCATATTATTTAAACATTTGAATGGGTAAATAAAACGAACCAGCACAGCAAACAAATACTAGCAAAGGATTTCTGAATAGAAAAGTATTAATCACAAATAAGCTAATAAAACAAAGAAGAAATCCAATAACAAGCCTCAACATTATTTTATAGCCCTCTTGACTTTCTCTATCTAGTTTGTCCCAAGTCAAACACTCCTTAGTAATTCGCAAGTCAAGCTTCTTTAATCCAGGGTAACTAGCAGCAGGAAGCATATTCCACAAAGAAATCAGTTTTTTCTGAAAAATATGAGGCCCTGGAAATGGAATCTGACCCTCTAATTTCCAAGCAACAAAAGGATAATTGTTGCTAGCCTCATAAATGCGCTTTTTCTTGAATCTATCAGCTTTATAATATTGGTCTAGTTTCTGTTCTATCTCATCAAAAGTGTGACCTTCATCAAGTAAATTTTGCGCTGAAAGTTCAAGAGAACAAGCAGAATCTATGATATAAGGCTGATAACCAAAAGTCTTGTCAAGCGATACTT
>NZ_JAUBTU010000109.1:21828-22050 GCF_036705085.1 Microcoleus sp. B6-A1 | reverse complement strand
ATCGACCCGTCGGGGTCGCTTCCTCCCAATCCTGTCACTAACTGGCTGCTGTTGGGCGCGAGGCTGGAGTTGGCATTCTTGGCAACTGGCGGTTGGTTGTCAGTTGGTGTTGTGGGAGTCGGTGTGGGAGTTGGTGTTGTGGGAGTCGGTGTGGGAGTTGGTGTTGTGGGAGTCGGTGTGGGAGTCGGTGTGGGAGTTGGTGTTGTGGGAGTCGGTGTGGGA
>NZ_JAUBTU010000109.1:0-21728 GCF_036705085.1 Microcoleus sp. B6-A1 | reverse complement strand
GTTGGTGTTGTGGGAGTTGGTGTTGTGGGAGTTGGTGTTGTGGGAGTTGGTGTTGTGGGAGTTGGTGTTGTGGGAGTTGGTGTTGTGGGAGTCGGTGTTGATACTATCAGTCCATCCACAGTAGCGGTAGCAGGGAGACTGATAGCATCGCTGTTGTCTTTCGCGGTGTAGGTGAAATTTGCTCCTGTAAAGTTGCCCGTCGTTTGGAAAAATAGTTGCTGCAACTGTTCTGGAGTCAGGACTTGGCCTGGTGTCACTGGTACGCCACCGTTGGCTGGATCTCCTAAAAACAGGACTGCTTGGTCTGGTGAGGGTAGGGTGTTGATCGTGTAAGAGACGATCAAGCCGTCGTCCGTTCCTCCCAATCCTGTGACTAACTGGCTGCTGTTGGGCCCTAGGCTGGAGGTCGCATTCTTGGCCTCTGGCGGTTGGTTGGGAGTTGGAGGTGGTGTCAGAGTTGTGGTGACTGTAAATGCGTTGTTGTCCAGAGTCGGGTCAGCGGTAGTTGAGGTACTTCTGGCGGTGTTGCTGACGCTGCCGGATGCAGGTACGATGAAGCTGACTGTGTTGTTGACGGTGACACCGCTGGCTAAGCTGGTGACTGGCGGGAAGCGGACAATACCTGTATTGGGATCGTAGACACCGCCGTTGACTTCTGTTACGGCGCCAACGATGCTGTCAGTAATTGTGAGGTTTTCGGCTGTGCTTGGGCCGTTGTTGACTGTGGAAATTATGTAAGTAACTCTTTCACCTGGTGCTGCTGCCGTAGGCCCTGTTTTGGTGGTAACAACATCGGCACTAGGTGTCAGAGTTGTGGTGACTGTAGCCAGCGGATCAGTGCCGTTGTTGTTTTCAGGAAAAGGATCTGGGGTAGCTGAGGTATTTCTGGCGGTGTTCTTGACGGTGCCGGATGCAGATGCAGGTGCGATGAACCTGACTGTGTTAATGGCAGGAGGATCACCGGAAGGCAAGCTGGGAATCGGTGGGAAGGTGACAATCCCAGTATCTGGATTGTAAACAGCATCGTTGGGTAGACTAACTATTTTTAAACCCGGAACGATGCTGTCGGTAACGGTGACGTTTGCGGCTGTGCTTGGGCCGTTGTTGACTGTGGAAATTGTGTAAGTAACTGTTTCACCTGGTGCTGCTGCGGTAGTTCCGATTTTGGTGGTAACAACATCGGCAAGAGCATCAACAATTGTAGTTGAGACTTGAGAGATGGGTTGGGAACTATTGTTGTTAGCTAGATTGGGGTCGAAAGTGCTAGATGTGCTATAGGCAGTGTTAGTTAAGGCAGCGCCGCCTGTTGCCGGAACTCTTGCGGTGATGGTGCGGGTTTGGCTAGCACCGTTAGCCAGAGTCGGAATCGCCGGCCAGATGACCGTCCGCGTTACGGTGTTGTATGTGGCGAGGTCGGAGGCGCTGACGAAACTTAAGCCCGCGGGCAGGGGATCTTGAATCAGGACGCTTTCGGCGCTGTTTGGCCCGTTATTTGTGGAGGTAATCGTATAGGTAATCGTGCTATTGGGTATGGCATAGATTGGGCCTTTTTTAACAATAGAAACGTCGGCTTGGAGTGCAGGCGGATCTATACTTTGGACGACGACATTGTTAACTTCGTGAATGTTTGTATTGCCCCCTGTCGAAGCAGCAAAGCCAAATTTAAAAGTACGTGGCACTGCTCCGTTTATAGTTACCAAATTTGGTATGTCGAGCAGTGTTTCGCCCGCATCAAATGTGTCACTACCGTCCAAGTCTAAGGCAACTGTAAGACGGTTAGGTGTTACTGAGGTAGTCGGGAATAATGTAACTTGAACGGTTCTTTTAGTATTAGCATCCGTTCGACTGGTTGCATCTATATTATCTATGCCACCGGGAACGACTGTGCTAGTTAAAAAATTATAAGATGTGCTTTGGCTGCCTCTAAGTCCTACTGCATCAGCTAGCCTAATAAGTGGATCGTTCGAGATGCCACCCTGTTTTCCAGCAATAACGCTAGAATAATTGCCAAACTCGTCTAATCCGACACCTAAATAACCTCCTACAATACCCGGTGAATTTGAATTAGTATTTTGAGCATAGCCGAGAGAGCCGCCAAAGCCTCCCGCTTGTGTTGGCGTAGCTGTTCCGTCAATGAGGAAAAAACTAATGCCATCGGCACCAAGGCGATTATTCTGCCGATCGCGGACAGTACCTCTGTTATAGGCAAAGAAATCAAAGGTAACTCTCAGACCCTCAGTGGCCAATATGGGGTTGTTGTAGATTACAAAAGCTGATTGTCCAAAGGCGTTTGAGGTTAATCTCAAAGTACCGCTTCCGGGTGTATCGCCAGTCCCTAAAGCCGGAATAACGCCGCTGAGGTTTTGTGTACTACCTGCGGTTAAGCCTGGGTTAGCTGTAGTGGGGTTGCCAACTCCATATATCCAAGGCCCGATTACTGTTGTATTTTTAAATTCTTCAGCGGCTAAGGTAGCCAGGACTGATGTGTAGCCTTCTAGGACTTCTTTTTCAAAGGCTATTTCGGTATTTATTTGTCCTGTAGTAATTTCTAATTCCCAGTCGCCGCCTAGTGCTGCACTACCAGTTAAATTATTGGAAGCTGCAACATTTGCTCCTGTTATTTCACTGAGTTTTTGTATAAAATTTAGACCTGATTCCCCGGCGCCTGTGTTGCAACTTAACAGCAGAATACTACCTGTTTCGTTGAGAGCTTTACCCCACTGCTGCAATTGGCTGGAATAGGTTTCTATATTGTGAATATTGAGCTCTGCCCGGCCGATTTCTACTGATGCTGATGCGCCGTGAGCAACTATTTGAATGCTATTGAGGCTGTGCCGCGAGGCGGCAATTTGGGCAATTTGTTCGATTCCATCCCGGGTTCTATCGAGGAGGATTACTTCTGTACCGCTTTTCACTCCCCTGAGAAACTCTTGGTAGTTTTCTACTTTTGAATCCACAATCGCTAGATTTTTTCGGCTAGCCGTCTCTGCTTTATGGCTAGCTTTTCTCAAGATTTTAGTTTCCATATTGGTAGATTTCCGTGTTTGGGTAGATGACCAATTTCACTGATTTGGGATGGTTTTCCTTTGGGGTTAATTTTGTTGCTAAATCTAAGCTACCCCCTTTTCATAGATGACGATAAACTTTCAACTATAAAGTTTATACATTATTTTACTCGGATAAATAATAGTTGCCTCTATTTGTTATTTGTGATGTTAGTCAATCATTAGACAGGATTTACAGCGATCGCCCTTGGATGTCCTGATGCGACAGATCGCTGCCAATCATAACATGAATAAGGGGTCACAGCCTTTATGTTAGCCAAAACCCTCTATTTTTGGGAAAAATGATATCAGGTCTAACGTTAGTTACATGGTAAATTACTTACGGATTCATTAGCATAAGGGGTCTGACCCCTCATACCGCTGTTCTGAGTCTGGTGATATCGAGGCTGGATCAGACAGCTTGAACCGTAAATATACTGAAAATATAAAGTTCCTAAAAATTGCCAGATTTTGACTTTGAGGTGCGATCGCTCTTAAAAGTTGAGAGTACCGCATTTCTAGAGATTTATACTTATAAAGAGTACCCGGAAAACCCTATGACTTTAGTCCAGGGATGAAAGGGCATGGCAGGATTTCTCCTGCCTATCAGATACACCAATTGCACAAATGTCTGGCAAGTGTGCTATCGTCAAAAGAGTCGAAAGTTGCGAATTTTGAGAAATCAAGTATCTAGCTTAACAGCAGTACGGATGCTCAAAATAATTAATCACAACCAATACTAAGGTTCTGAACCGATTAAATCGTCAGTAAAAGACGTTAAAACCTACCCCCGGACTGGAGGAAAGTCACGACCGAGGAGCTAGTTGCAAGACTAGGATAGCAGACCGCCATTTTTGGCAAAAAGATTGCGCCCGGAAACCCTCGCAATAGGGATATTAAGGCCCGAAAGTCTTAAGAATCCCCGTGCCTTAAGGCCGGGGAGTGTCAAATATGTTAATACCAGGATTGCGGTGACAAAAAAGAACGATCGCCCTTGAATTCAAAAAGTACGATCGCCCTTTACACCCTCTTTATATCTAAATCATCAAACTGCGTCGATCGCACCCTCTAACGCCACTTGCTAAGCGTCAATATCGAGTTCCCGCACTAAAAAAGCCCATTCATCAGCCAATTCTTCAATGACTTTCGCAGTGGGTTTGCCGGCACCGTGTCCCGCTTTAGTTTCAATGCGAATTAACACGGGTTTTTCTCCCGCGTGGGTTTCTTGCAAGGCAGAAGCAAATTTGAAACTGTGGGCCGGAACTACTCGATCGTCGTGATCGGCAGTTGTAATCATTGTCGCTGGATAAGCGGTTCCCGGTTTAAGATTGTGCAAGGGAGAATAGCCGTGAATTGTGGGAAATTCTTCGGGATTTTCCGGCGAACCGTATTCAGAAGTCCAAGCCCAACCAATGGTAAATTTGTGGAAGCGCAACATATCCATAACGCCGACTGCCGGCAGCGCTGCACCGAACAATTCCGGCCGCTGAGTCATGCAAGCTCCCACTAATAAACCGCCATTGCTACCACCTGCGATCGCCAATTTTGCCGGTTTGGTGTACTTGTTTTCAATCAACCATTCAGCGCCAGCTATAAAGTCATCAAACACGTTTTGCTTGTTCAACTTTTTGCCTGCTTCGTGCCATGATTCGCCGTACTCGCCGCCTCCCCGCAAACAGGCGATCGCATAAACTCCACCCATCTCTAACCACACTATCCTGCTAACAGAAAAACTCGGAGTTAGCGAGATGCCAAAACCACCGTATCCGTAAAGGTAGGTGGGGTTATTGCCATCCAACTGCAAGCCTTTCTTGTGGGTGATAAACATGGGTACTTGCGTACCGTCTTTGCTAGGGTAAAATACTTGTTTTGTCTCGTAATCGTCGGGATTAAAATCGACATTTGGTTGTCGATAAATCGTACTTTCATCGGTCACCAGATTATAGCGATAAATGGTGTTGGGCGCAGTGAAACTGGTGTAAGCATAAAAGGTTTCGGTGTCGTGTCGCTTGCCGCCGAATCCTCCCACCGAACCGATTCCCGGCAAAGCTATTTCTCGCGCGAAACAGCCGTCTAAGTTGAAGATTTTAATTTGGGTGTAGGCGTCTTTCAGATAAGAAGCCACAAATTGATTGTTGAGGATGCCAATACCTTGGAGGGTTTCGGCTGCTTCCGGGATAATTTCTGTGAACCCCCCCTCCCTGGGCGACGAGGGGGTTTCGTCACCAGCGAGGGATGAAGGAGGTGGGTTGTTGGTGTCGATCGCAATTACGCGGCCCAACGGTGCATTCAAGTTTGTTTGAAACCAGAACAGAGGGCCTTCATTGTCGATGAAACTGTACTCTGCCTCGAATTCGCTAATCAGTTCTACAACGGTTGATTCCGGTGCAGTTAAATCCTTGTAGAAAATCAAGTTTTTCGTTTCAGTTCCCTGCCAAACAGAGATAATCAAGTATTTGCCATCTTCGGTGACGCCACCGCTAAATCCCCACTCTTTTTGGTCGGGTCGCTCGTAGATTAATACGTCTTCAGATTGGGGCGTGCCTATTTGGTGGTAAAACAGTTTTTGGTAATAGTTAACTTCTTCGTGCTTGCTTTTTTCGTTGGGTTCGTCGTAGCGACTATAAAAAAAGCCTTTACCGTCGTGAGTCCAGGATGCTCCTGAGAATTTAATCCACTTTAAATGGTCTGATAAATCTTCGCCGGTTGCCACCTCACGGACTTTCCATTCCTGCCAGTCGGAACCGGAGTTTGACAAGCCGTAGGCCATGTATTTGCCGTCTTCGCTGATAGCTATTCCACCCAGAGCAACGGTTCCATCTTCTGAGAGAGTGTTGGGGTCAATTAATACTTTGGGTTCGCTATCGAGGGATGTTAAAGTGTAGAGTACGGATTGATTTTGCAGGCCATCATTCTTGTAGTAGAAATAGCGAGATCCTTCTTTGAAAGGTATGCCGTATTTCTCGTAATCCCAAAGTTGAGTTAGGCGCTGTTTGATTTTTTCCCGCGCCGGAATTTCGTTGAGGTAGGCAAAAGTGACTGCGTTTTGGGCTTCCACCCAAGCTTGGGTTTCCTCCGAGTCGGGATTTTCCAGCCACCTGTAGGGGTCAGATACTTTGACGCCGTGGTAGTCGTCTGTTTGGTCGATTTTGCGGGTTGTGGGGTAGCTTAAAGGTCGATCGAATTGGGTCATGATTTTTTACTACTCTCGGTAACTTTGTCCAGTTTACCCTTTCGCGGCAGTGATAGGGGAGAGTCGCTCAATTTGGGATTTGAGATTTTATCCTAAATCTGGGTTAAATAAGTCAGCAACGGCTCAAAAAACCGAATACTTTGATACCTGAATCCTTTAAAATATTTGGTGTATAACATAGAAGATATCGCCAATAAATACTATTTTAAAATGAGATATAATTAATTTAGTTTTTTTCGGATAACGTGCTTCCCAAGAATGACTAAATTTCCCCATGACCAGTTTGCCAAAGAATACCTAAGAGAGTTGTTGTCACCTCTAGGAGAAGTAGAAACAAGTAAAGATGTTTCTGCTCAAGTTCGAGAAATTGATATCTGGTTTAAACCCACTTCTGTATCGCCTGAATACGTAGAGAATTTAGGTTTATTAGGTCAAATGACTGCGACTGTGGCTGCGATCGAACCATTTCGCAATGCCGTCAATACAGAGGATATCTTCAGTTGTGTTGTCAAACTTTTAAATACTAGGGCAGAATTACTGCGCCGAGCTAATCGAGAAGAGCAACGTTTAGAATCCCAGCAATTACCCCGGTTGTGGATTCTGACTCCCACGGCTTCGGAGGCTTTGTTAAGCAGCTTTAATTTTATGATTCCAGAAGAGTCAGAAGGTTGGGGGAGGGGGGTTTATTTTCTATCGGAAGTTTGGCGAGTAGGATTGATAGCTATTCACCAGCTACCGAATGTTCCAGAAACGATGTGGTTGCGGATTTTAGGTAAGGGTAAAGTACAGCAAGGGGCGATCGCGGAATTAACAAGATTGCCTGTTGATAGTCCCTTACGAGCTAATACGCTAGAATTATTGTACAACCTGCAAGCGAATCTGCAAGTAAATTTAGCAGCTAGTACCCCAGGAAATCAGGAAGATAAGGAGTTAGTTATGGCGCTCGTACCTCTGTTACAACAAAAAATAGATCAGGCCACACAACAAGGAAGAGAAGAAGGAAGAGAAGAAGGAAGAGAAGAAGGAAGAGAAGAAGCACAGCGGTTGATTTTGCAGAACTTTCTGCAAGTCAGATTTGGAGAGTTAGACGCTAAGATAATTGCCTTTTTTGCCTCTGTCTCGGCTTTACCTGTTGGTGAATTCACTATGTTGTTAGTGCAATTATCCACATTGCCAATTGCCCAAGCAGATAGACAACAAGTACAAACTTTAATCGCCGAAAATGTCTTGAGAAAGCGCTTTGGTCAATTAGAAGTAAACACCGTCAATCTCATCCCAAATCTGCTCGCATTGTCTGCCGATAATTTATCGCTATTGCTGTCACAACTGCCGGATTTGTCAATAGAAGAACTAATGGCTCGAATAGAAAACTCTTCCCTTTGAGTAAAAAAAGAGCGATTAAGCTCGATCGAGTTCTTGTGGAAAGTAGGGGTTGGGCGTCCCGCGCGCCAGAAAACACAATTTAGATGCGGGACAAATTATAACTAATCCAACTCCCTCCTTCCTTCCAAAGCACGAGCCAATGTAACCTCATCGGCATATTCCAAATCTCCCCCCATCGGCAAACCAAAAGCTATGCGCGTCACTAGAGTAAAAGGTTTTAATAAGTGACCGATATAAAGAGTAGTAGTTTCGCCTTCCACGCTGGGACTAATAGCAATAATTACTTCCTTAACCTTTTGCTGGCTGACGCGCCGGACTAATGGTTGAATGTTCAATTGTTCCGGGCCAATTCCATCCATCGGCGAGATAACGCCCCCAACAACGTGATATTTACCCATGTATTCCCGCGTTTTTTCTAAAGCGATTACATCGCGGGATTCTGACACTACACAAATGGTATGACTGTCGCGGTTGGTATTGCGGCAAATTTCGCAAACAGGGTCAGCAGATAAGTGAAAGCATACTTGACAGAAACCTACTTGCTGTTTGGCATCAATCAAAGATTTAGCTAGGGCTTGCACTTCTTCTTCCGGTCGCTTCAAAATATGTAAAGCTAGCCGCTGGGCTGTTTTTGGACCGACTCCGGGCAAGCGCTGCAATTGTTCGATTAAACGAGCTAAAGGTCGAGTGTACATTAAAAATTGGCGGTAATTGGTAATATCATTTCTGGTTGATTCGCGACAATATAATTTGTGCGATGTAGGGGCGGGTTTTACCAACCATCTATGTTTAAAACTAAGTATATCATAAACTCGTCCCGCCCGTACACTGATGACTATTGACTAATTTACCCTCCACTAATTTTAGCTTTGTAGCCTAACTTTGTGATAATTTCTAGCAGCTTTTGCTTGTGTTCGCCTTGAATTTCGATTTCATTATCTTTGACTGTGCCGCCAGTACCGCATTGGGCTTTTAGCTGCTTGGCTAAAGTTGCTAATGTTTCGGGTTTTTCCTGAAAGCCGCTGATGACTGTAACTGTTTTGCCGCCGCGTCCTTTGCGGGATGCTTCGATTTTGAGGTTTTGTTGATTGGGGGGAACTTCGGCAACTCCCCGTTGGAGGGCGGCCGAGTTGTCAACATTCCCAAACTCGGAGTAAACTATTCGTTTGCCCTCGGTTGTTTTGCTGTCAGAATCTTTGCGTTTGGATGCTGCCATAGGTTAAAATGCTTGAACTTTTTTTACTGGTATTTCTAGTTTTAGCGGATTGGGGTATGGTTGCGATCGCTCGGAATGCGATCCCATCTTCTACTTATTGTATTAGCCCGTCAATCGATTTTAGATTTTAGATTTTAGATTAAAGAATTGAAGGATTGACCCCACGGATAAATTCGGGGGGCAAGTTTCTCGGATACAGGTTTTTTATTTCTGGACGGATGAATCACGTGGCGGGTATCCTGGATGCTTGATTGTCAAGCGTTCAAGGAATTATAATGAAATTTGTTCGATCGCCTCAAGTCCACAACCGATTTGGTACGATCGACTTTGGTACGATCGACATCAAGCCTCTAGCTTACCCGCCAATCTAAAAAATCTAAAATCTAAAATCTAAAATCAAATGACAGTCACCCCCCTGCATCTCACCACCGAAACCAGCGCCCAACGCCCCGACTCCCTCGGCAGATTCGGCAAATTCGGCGGCAAATATGTCCCCGAAACTCTGATGCCGGCTTTATTTGAACTAGAAGCGGCTTTCCACAAATACCGCAGCGAACCGGAATTTCAAGAGCAACTCCAACAATTGCTCAAAGATTATGTCGGCCGCCCCAGCCCTTTGTATTTTGCCGAACGCCTCACCGAACACTACGCTAAAGCAGACGGAACTGGCCCGCAAATTTACCTCAAACGCGAAGATTTAAACCACACGGGAGCTCACAAAATTAACAACGCTTTAGCTCAAGCATTGCTGGCAAAACGCATGGGAAAAAAGCGGGTAATTGCTGAAACTGGTGCCGGTCAACACGGCGTTGCTACTGCCACAGTTTGCGCTCGTTTTGGTATAGAATGCGTTGTCTACATGGGCGTTCACGACATGGAAAGACAGGCTTTAAATGTGTTTAGAATGCGCTTGATGGGTGCCGAAGTGCGGCCGGTGGCGGCGGGTACGGGAACGTTGAAAGATGCCACTTCCGAAGCGATTCGCGATTGGGTGACAAACGTGGAAACAACTCATTACATTCTCGGTTCCGTAGCGGGCCCGCATCCTTACCCCATGATGGTGCGCGATTTCCATGCGGTAATCGGTGAAGAAACGCGGGTTCAGTGTCAGGAAAAGTGGGGTGGTTTGCCGGATATTTTATTAGCTTGCGTCGGCGGCGGTTCTAATGCAATGGGTCTTTTTCACGAGTTTGTCGGGGAAGAAACTGTTAGATTGATTGGTATTGAAGCGGCGGGCGAAGGTGTGGAAACTGATAAACACGCTGCTACTTTGACTAAAGGAAGTGTGGGAGTTCTGCACGGGGCGATGAGTTATTTGCTGCAAGATAATGAAGGTCAAGTGATTGAGCCACATTCGATTAGTGCGGGTTTGGATTATCCGGGCGTGGGGCCGGAACACAGTTATTTGAAGGATGCGGGCAGGGCTGAATATTATAGCGTAACTGATGCAGAAGCGCTGGGAGCTTTTCAGCGGCTTTCGCAGTTGGAGGGGATTATTCCGGCTTTGGAAACTGCTCACGCGATCGCCTATTTGGAGACTCTGTGCCCGCAGCTAACAGGCAATCCGCGCATTGTGCTTAACTGTTCGGGACGCGGCGACAAAGACGTGAACACTGTGGCGAAGGTTCTGAATATCTAGGTTAGCGGAATGTGGGGCGATCGCTCTGTAGGAATTGGTAACAATTAATTGGTGTCAACTTAAGACAAAAATCCTTTGTATCTCTCGTTTGTATCGAAGTCTAGATCCCCCCTAGCCCCCCTTAATAAGGGGGGGACTGGAAGCGCTCTTTCGTCCCCCTTATTAAGGGAGATTTAGGGGGAGCGAGAGGCTCATCGTCAGACGGTATACTCATACTACTTTTGGCATTAAGTTGACACTAATGGTAACAATTAACTTTATTTCTCGTTTGATTTCATGTCCAAAGGTTTGATTTCGATTTGCTTGGGATTGTTGACAATCCTGCCAAAGTGTGACACTTCCATTCCTACGCGATCACTGCCACAAACTCCCATGAATACTAATGTTGCTTCGAGTGCTATTACTGACTTAGAAAAAGCGGTTAACCAACAGATAAATCAATACCGAGCATCTAAAAAGTTGCCGCCGCTGAGTATCGATCAGCGAATCACTCAGATAGCAAGAATTCACAGCGAAAATATGGCTAACGGTAAAGTCAATTTTAGCCACGATGGATTTGAGGGGCGGGCGAAAGCAATTACAATTCCTTATCAAAGTGTAGCTGAAAATCTTGCTTATAATTTCGGCTACAGTGACCCGGTACGCAATGCTGTTGAAGGTTGGATTAAAAGTGACGGCCACCGTAAGAATATGGAGGGTCAGTTTAATGTGACCGGTATTGGGGTTGCGAAAAATGCCAAAGGGGAGTATTATTTTACTCAGCTTTTTGTCCGCAGTCGGTAAGCGGAAGGAAGGCACGAAACTGATTCGGACACGGATACACGGATTAATTATCGAGTGTGACGTAGATGCTGAAGTTAGAAGGAAGAGGGAAGAGGGAAGAAGGCAGTCAACAGTCAACAGTCAACAGTCAACAGTCAACAGTCAACAGTCAAAAATTACTAATAATGGAATTTGCAGATTTTCAAGTGTGCGATGGTGATATTCCCGATTCTCTCTTATCTTATTATTTGACTGCGCCGGCGATCGCGGTTGATACGGAAACAATGGGTTTGCTACCGTGGCGCGATCGCTTGTGTTTGGTGCAGTTGTGCAATCCCGAAGGTAAAGTTGCAGTGGTGCGGATTGCCAAAGATCAGACAGCAGCACCGAATTTAAAGAAGTTAATGGAAGCCGAAAATATTGAGAAAGTATTTCATTTTGCGCGCTTTGATATGGCAACAATGCGTTACAATTTAAGTATTGACATTGCACCAGTTTTCTGCACCAAGCTAGCTAGTAAGCTTGCTAGAACTTATACCAACAAACACGGATTGAAAGAATTAATTCTCGAACTTGAAAAGGTAGAATTAAATAAAACATCTCAAAGTTCCGACTGGGGAAATGCGACTAATCTTTCTGACGACCAACTAAATTATGCTGCTAATGATGTCCGCTATTTGCTGAACGCTAAACAAAAGTTGACTGCTATGTTGCAGCGAGAAGAACGCTGGGAAATTGCACAGCAATGTTTTCAGTGTTTGCCCGTTTTTGTGAGTTTGGATTTATTGCAGTACAAGGATGTTTTCGAGCACGGCTAATACCCTTTTAGATTTTAGATTTTAGATTTTAGATTTTAGATGGGGAATGACTGATGAGGACCAGGGTTTAGAGTACAGGCATACAGTTGCATTCTTTTTTTGAAATTGTATAATATTGTGTCATATTATGTCCGATCGATTGACCATAATATCCCGGCCGGGCGGGTTTTTGAGATTGTCAATTATTGGCAGATATTATTGGTGAACCCGCCCCTACCTGATTTCGGGCGAAGCGAAGCGGAGGGAATCGACCGGAGTAGATATCACCTCGCACAATTGCAATCAAATTGGTTTGTAATGAAGACTTGAGTTATGATAAAACTCGCTTGGACTTGAGTCCTCACTACAAACGTAATTATTATTATTTGACCGGACTTGATGTGATATCAAATCCGGTAGCATCGGAGTTATTCCTCTCTGTATTCTCTCCCTCTGCGTTCTCTGCGCCCTCTGCGGTTAAATCATTCCGATACAACCGGAAACGATATGAGTAAAAAAAAATCAAAACAGTCATCTATTGCTGATTATGGCTAATCGGGATTATGTTCGTGCAGCAAAGCTTCAATTTGGTCGTCAACATTTCTAATCACCTGTTCCAAAGCCGGCAACCCCTCTAAAGGCACAGGAGAAAGCCGAGTTCGATCGCGAATTTGATTCACTTTCCGCTGCAATTCTTCGGCCAGCCGCAGCGCGTCGCGACTCAAAGTAGACAACTGCTGCTGCTGGTAAAACCTCAAAGCTGCCCCCCGCAAAACTTGCAGGGTGGCTTCTTCCTTGCCACCCACCGTCATTACCCGCAAGCGCAACAGCAAATGAGTGTTTTGATAAATGCGCTCAACTTCGACTTGTTTGGGCTGTTCCACCGGGCCAACAGGCATATCCGTCAGCCGCTTCAACTCATCGATGACCTCTTGGAAAAGCACGATATCGATACCTTCGAGCATCGATTTCAAAACGCCATCTTGACTCCAAAGAATCCGGCCTTGGGACTGGTGCCGCTCAAAAAACAGGCGGCCGATACCCTCTCGCAGCACTCTACCGAGCAATTCTTGCAGCAGTTGGGGCGCGGGCAAAGTTGTCAAAACTTCCACTTGGCTTGACAAGTGCAAGGCCTCGACATTCAAAACCGATAGCTGTGTCGGTGTCGGGGGAACCTCAGCGCCAGCAGGTTTAAACCGCTCAGGAGCGGGCATCGAGGGTTCTGGCAAAGACAGCAGCGTTGCTGCATTGGGGCCTGAAGTTGCTGATGCGGGATTTTTGGGTGTTGGGGCTGCGGCGGTTTCTGTCTGGCTCGGTTCTCGGAGCTGGTTCCCGTGCAGCAAGTAAGCTGAGAGCATCGAGCGCTGAGTTTCCGAGGCAATTGGCTCTGTTGTGACTGAGCAATTCATGTAAGCTAAAATCCGCTGCACGTAGTCCAAGGCGGAGTCATCTTGGGCATCGACTACGCCCAATTTAAATAGATTACCTTCTAGAGATAAAGGCAAAACTTGATAATAAAGGCAAGCTTCAAAGGGGACAACTGTGTCGATTAGGTGAAATATTCGATCGGAGTCCATTGTAGCTGCCGAGTGTGTTGAAGATGTATATACCATTAGCTGCTTTGTAGTTGGAAGCGCGATCGAGCGC
Organism: Microcoleus sp. B6-A1; assembly: GCF_036705085.1. Taxonomy (NCBI): domain Bacteria; kingdom Bacillati; phylum Cyanobacteriota; class Cyanophyceae; order Oscillatoriales; family Microcoleaceae; genus Microcoleus; species Microcoleus sp. B6-A1. The sequence goes on along the minus strand of NZ_JAUBTU010000109.1, from coordinate 8,047 downwards.
GACGCACCAACCTGATGCGATAAAATTAAACGCTGCAACTTCCCTGACGGAGGAATTGGCCTAACAACCGGAAGCTTTTATTAAAGAAAAATCCTTAGTCCCAGAATTTTCTCCCTTCTGTATTGCAGCCTCAAATTCTACCAAAAGATTGAGAGCTAGATGATGACTAGCGCAGTCTAGACCCACTATCATCGATCGCCCGAGACAGATGCCCGTGGCTGGCAACAATAGAATTATGTCAGGAATACGCAAGTATTAGAGATGCACCACAACCGATGATTTACGGGCAACCGCTGAATTTAGGATTGGGTGAAATACCCAAACTAAACGGAATACCGTTATAGTTCGGGCTTCGTGTATCGTTTGCCGTTGCTCTGTTGGGTATACCCATTTCTGGGTATTCGTCACTGAAGACGATCCGAGTCTGACACAGCATCTCTGGCTTTTTACGGCCTTTATCCCTTCGTAGGGAATCCACGCAGAAGCCCTGTTTCCCAAGGCAAAAAACTATTTTCGTACAACAAACTTGGATTGTATTTTATGGTGGGACGTACCTTACCAACCAGCGGTCTGCTCTTTCCCCTTTTCTCTCGCAGTTGTCCGAGGCCAAGCATTTTACTGCTACTGTAGCCTGTTGTTTGCAGTCGAGTGGGTGGGTCGCAACCACTTATATCTTAGACTTTTGAGGAAATTGTCGCTCTTTTTTCATAGACCTTGCGAAAGCTTATATCCCAACGCCCAATTGAGTACAATTACAGCGTGGGGCTTACGCCAATTGAGTTAAAAAATCCTGAAAAGTCGATCGTGCTGCTAGTATCTTAGCCCAGAGAGTTGACTGCGATCGTCTCGGAGCGCGATCGTCACTGCAGCGCTACGATATCCCGATTAATCTAACCTGATTTGATACAAGGGGCATCTCGCGGTTTTCCACGGGGAAACTCGCAGTAATCTGTGGCTGTTCGGGAATTGATTTGTAGCGCGGATTCGGAAAAATGCTACCGCCAATTAACAATTAGCAATTGCCCGCCACCCATTACCAATCTACTCGTTGCGGAGCGATTGAGCTGCTAAATAGAGTTTGCTCCACTCGCCGATGACTTGATTGGTTTTCAGCTTTAATTCAGATGCGATCGTCTCTACACTTTTCCCTGCTTTCAGCGATTCTACCAACTGCCGCTGCACCGGCGTGAGGTTTTGTAAATATTGCTGCCACTGAGCCGGAGTCAAGCCCAAACTGTGTTCTTTGAGCGAAGTTTCCAGCCAGTTGGCGACTAATTCCGGTGCTTGTTTGACCGCAAAAACCCGAATCGCGTGGTAACTGACTTTTTCTCGCAAGCGGTAAATTTGCTTGATCGGAACCTTCAAATCCTCGGCAATTGCCTCTTGGGAACGACCTTGCAGGTAAAGCTGCAGCCACCGGGAAGCCAGCGGATCGACTTCAGCGGCCAAGTAATTCTCAAATTCTTGTTGGACAATCTGCCGCTGAGTTTGCTGCTCTTCCCAAGCTTGATTTTCTCGATACTCGGACATTGCCTGTTCGTCTAGCAGGCTGAGAGGTTCGTCTGTATCGTCGGGTAGAACCTGTTCCGACACCAGCCGCACCCAGTCTCCCGCAGGCACTTGCGTCAACCCGCCCCGCTGGGCACGCCGCAGGTAGTTGACAAAACGGTACACCAGCAGCGGCTGGTTGCGGATCGGCCGTAAGCAGTATTCTTCTGTGCTCGCTAGCAGCAAAGCATTTCGGAGGCGTCTGTCTGAGGTGCATTCGGCAATCCAGGCGACTTGCTGCTGCAGGTAGCGATCGGAATTGAGCATTTCCTGAATCACTTCTTGCAGTACCTCCACCGCACTCCGCTGTCTGTCGCGACTCAGGGAAACCCACGCTTGGATTTTTTGCCGGAGCACAACCAAACCGCCGAGCCGCCCGATCAAGTTGCGGTAAGCTTTTTCTGGCGGTACTCCCAGATACCGAGAAATCAAAATTCGATATAAAAAGTCGATCGCCCCAGAGGCGACAGACAATTGAGTTGGGCTAAGAGTGTCAAATCTTTCGGGCTTGTCTCCCAACAGCCAGCGGACAACACTCTCGCGGGTGCTAGAATTTTCGTCCGGGCAATCTTGTTCAAGTCGAGACTTCCAATCTTGTGCCAGTCTTTGGGCCAAGGTCATGAGCTGTTGAGCTATTTGTCTTTCACCCCCGATTTTACGTGGTATCCTGGATTTTTGAGTATTTTTCAGATATTTCAGATATACGATCGCGCGATCGGATAAATTACCTTAAATTACCCTAAACAAAATTCCATTACGGTGCGATATGCCTAACTTTTTATTAGAACTCGGTACGGAAGAATTGCCCGCATCTTTTGTCGCAGGCAGCGCCCAGCAGTGGCAGCGACTTGTACCTGCAACGCTGGCAGAAGAATCCTTGACAAATGACTCTATTAATGTATACGCTACTCCGAGGCGTTTGGCCGTTCTCGTGAAAGGACTGCCAGTTCAGCAATTAGACAGAGAAGAAGAGGTAAAAGGGCCACCCGCGAGTTCGGCTTTTAAAGATGGCAAACCGACGAAAGCAGCCGAAGGTTTTGCGAAAAAGCAGGGCGTAGAAATTGAGGCTTTGGAAGTTCGCGCTACCGATAAAGGCGATTTTGTGTTTGTGCTCAAAAAGATTCCGGGGCGGATGAGTGCGGATATTTTGGCAGAACTTGTGCCGCAGTGGATTAATAAGTTAGAAGGCAAAAGATTTATGCGGTGGGCAGACGGAGATTTGAAGTTTCCGCGCCCGATTCGATGGATGGTGGCCCTGTTAGATGATACTGTACTGCCAATTACATTGGTGAGCGGTTCGGATACGGTCAAGAGCGATCGAATTTCCCAAGGACACCGGGTGTTATACACCCCCCCTACACCCGTGGGAGGGGTCTCGATTCCCCAAGCCGAGGATTATGTCGAGTGTCTGCGGGCTGCTTGCGTAGAGGTCGATCGCACCCAGCGCAAAAATCAAATTAAAGCACAAGTAGAAGCCGCAGCGACAAAACAAGGCGGTTACGCCGACATTACCGAAGATTTGTTAGAAGAAGTCACCGACTTAGTAGAATGGCCGAACGCAGTTGTCGGCAAATTTGACGAGGAATTTTTGATATTGCCACCGGAAGTAATCACCACAATTATTGTTACAAACCAGCGGTATTTTCCCATACTCAAAAGCCCCGATTATCCCGAACTTCTGCCCTATTTTATTACAATTTCCAACGGAGATCCCGCTAAAGCCGCGATTATTGCCGCCGGTAACGAGCGAGTAGTGCGGGCAAGATTGGCAGACGGTCAGTTTTTCTACAAAGCAGACTTGGTAAAGCCTTTAGAGGATTATTTGCCCAAGTTGGAAACAGTTACTTTTCAGGAAGATTTAGGGACAGTGCGCGCAAAGGTCGATCGGCTGTGCAAGATTGCCAGTTTAATTGTCAATCAACTGCAAATCACAGAGGAAGAGCAAGCTGATGTAGCCAGAGCAGCCTTACTTTGCAAAGCCGACCTCGTAACCCAAATGGTTTACGAACTTCCCGAAATGCAAGGAATCATGGGGCAGAAATACGCCTTAGCAAGTGGCGAATCGGAAGCAGTAGCCACAGCAATTTTTGAACATTATTTGCCCAAAGGTGCGGGCGACAATTTGCCTCAAACTCTGACAGGTCAAGTTGTCGCAATAGCCGACAAATTAGATACATTAGTCAGCATATTCGGTTTGGGAATGTTGCCGACAGGTTCCTCCGATCCCTTCGCTTTGCGCCGCGCAGCCAATGCAATAACTAACATTATTTGGGCGGCTCAGTTGCCAGTCAACTTGCACCAGTTGCTCGCCGAAGTTGTTGCAGAATTTACCGCAGCCCGCCCGCAAACCTCGGCGGAGTTGCTGGATCAGTTATACGATTTTTTCTTGCAAAGAATTAGGACTTTGTTGCAAGAAGAAAAAAATGTAGATTACGATTTGGTAAATGCAGTTTTGGGAGAAAACGACCCAGAATATACTGAACGAGCATTGAGAGATTTGTTGGACGCACTGGAAAGAGCGCTTTTTCTGCAAGAAATCCGCAATAACCAGACTTTGGATCTGATTTACGAAACAGTCAACCGTTCAACTCGTTTGGCGGCTCAAGGAGATTTGGATAAAGTAGAATTGGAACCGAAAAATGCGGTGAAACCAGAGTTATTTCAAAAATCGTCTGAACAAGCTTTCTATGATGCAGTGGTACAGTTAGTGCCGCAAACCCTGTTATCCAAACAAACTCGGAATTACCAGCAGTTAGTAGATAGTTTGACGGAAATTGCTCCGACTGTCAGCAACTTTTTCGACGGGCCAGAAAGCGTTTTGGTGATGGATTCTGACCCGGAAATTAAGCAAAATCGGTTAAATTTACTGGGTTTGCTGCGGAATCACGCGCGGGTGTTAGCTGACTTTGGGGCGATCGTCAATCGATTTTAGATTTTAGATTTTGGATTTTAGATTGCGACCAAAGGTTTTGATGTAATATCAAATCCATTGGTATCGGAATTATTCATTTCTATCTTCTCTCTTCTCCTCCTCTGTGTCCTCTGCGCCCTCTGCGGTTAAATCATCCCAAAAAAACCCTAACCGAAATCGATTTTAGATTTTAGATTGTGGATTTTAGATTGCGGCCAAAGGTTTTGGTGTAATATCAAATCCATTGGTATCGGAATTATTCATTTCTATCTTCTCTCTTCTCCTCCTCTGTGTTCTCTGCGCCCTCTGCGGTTAAATCATCCCAAAAAAACCGTAACATATAAGAGGAAAAAACCAAGAAAGTTCGCTCCATCACACACACAACTTATGCCGATAGCTCATATCATTGGACTAGGAAAATCAGGAATTGCCGCCGCCAGACTGCTAAAACGCGAAGGATGGGAAGTAACGCTGAGCGATCGCTCATCTTCCCCAAACTTGCTCGAACAGCAACAGGAATTCGCTAACGAAGGAATTAATGTTGAGTTAGGTCAATCATTTGAACCAGTCGAATCGATAGAATTAATAGTAGTAAGTCCGGGGGTTCCCTGGGACAGTCCAGCATTAGTGCGCGCCCGAGAGTTAGGGATTGAAACAATCGGAGAAATGGCTCTTGCGTGGCGTTACCTCAAATCTCCTTGGGTGGGAATTACCGGCACTAACGGCAAAACTACTACTACTGCTTTAATTGCTGCTATTTTTGCAGAGGCCGGGCTTTACGCTCCCGCTTGCGGCAATATTGGCTATGCTGCGTGTGAATTAGCTTTAGGCGAAAAACCGCCGGATTGGGTAATCGCAGAAATCAGCAGCTATCAGATAGAATCCTCGCCGTTTGTAGCGCCGCGAATTGGAGTTTTGACGACTTTGACGCCGGATCACCTCAGCCGCCACAAAACTTTAGAAAATTACTACAACATTAAAGCGCATTTGCTGAAAAAGTCTGAATTGCAAGTAATCAACGGCGACGATCCTTGTTTGCGGCAGCAAGGAGTTGACATTTGGCCGGATGCGTGTTGGACGAGTGTCAAAGGTGAAAAAGAACTGTTGGGAAATACAGATTTTGGAGCCTATATTCAAGATGGTTGGGTAATAGCTCAAAACGAGAAAATTCTGCCTGCTGAGTCTTTGCGGATGGTGGGAGAACACAATTTGCAGAATTTGTTAATGGCGGTGGCGGCGGCTAATTTGGCGGGGATAGATAAAAGTGCGATCGCCCGCGCGATCGCTAAATTCCCCGGAGTTTCGCACCGCCTCGAACACATCTGCACTTGGGAAGGCATAGATTTCATCAACGACAGCAAAGCTACTAATTACGACGCCGCCCAAGTCGGGTTAGCTTCTGTGAGCGCACCAGCGATTTTAATTGCGGGCGGTGACGCCAAAGAAGGGGACGATCGCGCATGGATTGATACAATCAAGGCGAAAGCTGCTGGGGTGTTGCTAATTGGGGATGCGGCAGGTATTTTTGCCGATCGGCTCGAACAAGCAAATTACAACGCTTGGGAAATAGTCGAAACAATGGAACGAGCCATCCCGCGAGCAGCAGAATTAGGCAAACAAAATCATGCTAAAGTCGTGCTGCTTTCGCCAGCTTGTGCTAGCTTCGATCAATACCAAAACTTCGAGCAACGGGGCGATCATTTCCGCCAATTATGCCTCGAATCCCTGATTTAACGGACACCAATCGCGTAGGGGCGGGTTCACCAACAATTTATGCCTAAAACCAATAATCTCGTAAACCCGCCCCCACCAAACTGTCAATCACAATCTACCGCTTTCAAGATACAAGAGGCGGGTTCACCAACATCTTTAATTGGCTAACCATAATCTTCATAAACATCCCCCGTCCATACTGTCTTCCAAATATCTTTAATTCTAGCCTGCTGTTCCCATTCTAGCTCAGAAAAAACTATCATTATTTCCTCATGAGTATAATCAATAATGATTGCTGCCAAATGAGCAGCGGTTTCCGCTTCCAGCATGGCTGTTTTTAACTTAACCATTGCCTCCTTATCCATTCGCACTAAACTTTGAATATTGACCTCACTTTCATTTTAATTGTGTCTGCAAATGTCTTTTAATTGGGTCTGGAAATCAGCAATCTGAGCAGCACTTATTGTATCAGAATGCGACGAGGATATTTTATTTTTTGGGCTGCAAAGCTGAGAGAGCATTTTTTCATCAATCTCCAGAATATTGCCTTGGGAAGTGCCATTTTTTTGCAACAAAGTAGCGATTTCTCTTTCCAGTTGGCGATAGCCTTGCTGAAAGAAATCTTGAGAGTTAGAACGAAACAAACCGCTATTGAGTTGCTGAATTTGGCTAGGTGTCAGCGATTGAGCCGAGACAGCAGCCGGAAATCCCAAAGATGCTGCTAGCCACCAGCTAGAAATTATCTGTTTGAGAATGCTGTTCATCACTGTCGGGAGGAGTTATTACCTCAGTTGGTTTCTCGTTTTCTGACTCGCTTGCTAATTCATCTTCTCGTTCAAGTTTTTCTTGCCACTCGACAAGCTGCTGAAAAAGTTTCGGGCTAATTTCAAATACGGGTTTGTTGGTTTCTGACATATTTACTCCTAACATTTATTACATTTAACTGGTTTAACTGGTTCCCTGGCTCTGCCTGGGAACCCCTGTGCAGAGGCTCTGCCTCGCTTTTTCAGCAGGAAAATTGGAGGCACAGCCTCCGGGTCTGCGTTTCCAGGCTCTGCCTGGTAACGAGTAGAAAAACAATTATGTCGATCGGAAGTTACGCTCAAACCTTCAGCAGCGACATAATTATGCCTGTTAAGGAACCACCAAGCAAAGCTAAAGTAGCTAAGGTACTAATGCCAAATCCTGCCGCTCTTTTTTCAGCAGCTTGATAGTAACCCCAAGCAAACAAAATGCGTCCAACTATCCAAACTGCGCCGATACCAGCGCCCCAAATTGGGCTGATAAATTGCGAGAACAGCCACAGCGAGGGCAAAAATAGAATCATTTGCTCTAAGGTATTTTGCTGAACTCGCAACACTCGCTCAAAGTCTGGGTTTCCTGTCACCTGCGGGGGAGAAACTTTGTATTTGAATCTAGCTCTGCCGACGTTGATGGTAACAACGAAGTAGAGAATTAATGCTGAAACAGTAATTAGACTAGGCCAAAGTGTCGCGTTTGCTTCTGCGAGCATGATTCGGTATTATTGGGGTGGACTATATATCTTGATTATAAATCAATTATTGCCGATCGCGTTATTCATCGCCCTCCCGTCATTCCAGGTCGGGGATTTGATGCAACTGCTGGGTATTAGTGGCGCTGCAATTGCTTCATAGTTCTGGGACATCCTCGAAAACTTGCTGGCTGGGATTTGGATTGTTTTTGCTCGCACCTGCAGAGGGATACCAGCCCCCGACTCTTGTCGTGAGCCGTCCAAATTTTAGACTTTTGTTCAAGCTCCCAGATTCATATTTGGAGTAAATCTAAAATCTAAAATCTAAAATCTAAAATCTAAAATCTAAAATCTAAAATCTAAAATCTAAAATCTAAAATCTA
>NZ_JAUBTU010000187.1:0-1672 GCF_036705085.1 Microcoleus sp. B6-A1 | reverse complement strand
CGATCGCCCAAAATGGAAACCACTAGGGAAATTTAAAAAAGTAAGAATCACAGGCGAAGTTAAAAGAACGGGGCAAACTTGTCTCGCCAATGGGTCTACTGTTTTGGGAATAGGCACAAACCAGATTTGATTCCAAAAATTAGGCCCAGATTGTAATTGAATCATTTTACAAACGTGTCAAGAACTTTTCCCCGATGTATTAGTTCTGCGTAATTGCCTGCGCGTGTACCCAATACTCCGTTACCGGCTCCCGTTAACCACGCTTGGAAAGCTGTTTTAGCTGCACTAAGTAGGTAGGTGTAAAAAAACCAAAGTATGTTAAGATAAGTAAAAAGTCGAATTAAATTTACAAAATAAACAAATATGGGCGCTCGTTTAAGAGTATTTCTCAACCAAGAAGAAGACAGAACACTATTTGAATTGAGAACAGCAACAACAGTCTCTCAGAAAGTAAAAGATCGAGCGCAAATTCTTAGATTAAACTCCCAGGGGTGGTATATAGACGAGATTGCAGCTCATTTTAAGTGTAGGGAGCAAACAATTAGAGAAGTAATTCATCGGTGGCTAAAAATGGGTTTGGTAGGATTATGGTCAACCAGAGGCAGAGGGGTAAAACAAACATGGAAAGAATCAGATATTGTTTATCTAGAAGAATGTCTCGTCAATGAACCACGCAGATATAATAGTCGTCAACTTGCCCAAAAATTAGAACAAGAACGCGGGGTCAAATTAAGCCCTGACAGATTAAGACGAATTCTTAAAAAAAAAAGATTATTTGGAAACGAGCGCGATCCAGCCATAAACAGAAGCAAGACCCATTACGACGCTCGCTTAAACAGGCAGATCAAGATATGTTGGAATTGGCAGCATCGGCGGGAGAAATCGATCTGAAATACCTGGATGAATCAGGTTTTTGTTTGTGGAGTTCCAATGGATATACATATTACCCAATTGGAGCGCAAAAACGGTTAGAGCAAACAAAACGAAGGGGGCGAAGATTGAGTATTTTAGGATTGCTACAGCCGTGTATCAGTTTCTCGTATGGCTTGGTTATTGGGAGTTTCAGTAGCGAATCATATATCAAAATCATGGAAAATGAAGCTCAACAAGCGGAATTAGAAATGAAATCAACTGGACGGATAAGAGTGATAATTCAAGATAACGGCCCCATACACAAATCCCTAGATGTCCAACAAAAATGGTCCCAGTGGGAAAGCCAGGGCTTGTATATTTTCTTTTTACCAGAATACTGCTCAGAAATGAACAAAATTGAACTGGAATGGCAACAACTTAAAAATCATGAACTGGTAGGAAAAATGTTTGAAGACGAACTAGATCTTGCCTACGCAGTAATTGATGGAATTGAAGCTAGAGGAGAACGAGGAGATTATACAACTAATCGCTTTAAATTTAGTTCCCGTTCCCGCTCTTAACATTTCTTTACTTACTTTGGTTTTTTTATGCCGACCTACTTAATTGAATTAGTCGCGCCGCTGATACCAAAAGGAAAGGAGAAAGAACTATCAATTTTATCTACTACACGAGTACCCCAAGTTGTCATTTTTGTAGTCGGGGTAGCCTTAAGTTGATGGATACGAATTCGCAGAACTGAATCATGATTGCCTTTAAAATCCACAACTGAGGCTCCTGCTAGTGCCTCGGCAGCAGCCAC
>NZ_JAUBTU010000108.1:3496-22531 GCF_036705085.1 Microcoleus sp. B6-A1 | reverse complement strand
CTTTTTGGACGGGCGGGACGCCCATCCCACTTTCAAGAGTGGAAGTTATTTAATTCTCATTCCTTAGTCGCCCGTAAGGCCGTGTAAACTTCCCCATAGCAGATAATATTTCGACAAAACCAGCCCAAACCGAGAAAGCCTAAACTCAGAAACCCGGTTTCGAGTATCAATCTTGGGTTTGACAGCGAAGTATCTGTAAACTACCCGCCGCTGGCGAGTCAGACGGCTGGTCTTCTAACGCTTTTAGTCGAGTTTTCTGCTAAAGTTCAAGTCCGCGCGCGATCGAAAAACTTCCTAAATTCTCAATCCCTATCTAAAAATTATGAAAAAAGCCCGCGAAACAGCACGCGAACTCGCACTCCTCGGCATCAGCCAACTGCCGACGAATCCAGAACTCTTAGAAGCCAAGAAACTGCAAGATGTTCTCCTCGCCGCCATCCGCACCCTGACAACAGAAGTTCAAGAATCCCTAGAAGCAGCAGCATCCGAAGTGCAGCGGAGTAGCGACAAACTGCTTGCCAGCGAAATCCGCGCCGCCGATATACAAAGTGCTAGAGCAATGGTGCGGGAAGCAGTCGAACTCACCCAAACCGCAATCAACCGTCTCGGTTCAGCAATGGAGTTTCCAGAACTGATCCAGCTAGCCAACCAGCAAGATGTCCGCACCTACGCTTTGCAAATCCTGACGAAAGTCAGCGCCAACCGTGTTCAAATTGATGAATTGCTCTCGGAAGCCCTTGTAGACTGGCAAATAGAACGGTTGCCCCGGATCGATCGAGATATCATGAGAATCGCGATCGCCGAAATGCTATATCTAGGCTTACCCGAACAAGTCAGCGTCAACGAAGCCGTACAACTGGCAAAACGCTACAGCGGTGACGATGGACATCGCTTCATCAACGGAGTCCTCCGCCGAGTAGTCGATAAAATCAACGCAGAAGTTGTTAGTCCCTAGTCGTTAGTCAGTAGTCCTCCGGGTGCTTGGTAGGCACCTTACCCGGAGGGTGCACGCCGGGGCGCGAACCTTACCCAGTGTCATTAGCAATCCGCAATCCGCAATCGGCAATCCGCTCTAAACTAAGGACTAATAACTATATTCCCAATTTCCTATGGTATTTAATTGGTTTCGTCGCCAGTACAGCGAAAACAAATCTTCTGAAACAGAGGCAACCCCCGAACAGCCGCCAGATGAGTCTGCAAAATCCGCACCGGTTGAGCCTCAAACAGATGCAGCAGAGCAAGACTCTCCTGCTGTAGCCGAAGATTATCTCAATTGGGCAAAAGCTGCTTACAAAAATATTCAAAAACAGCAAAAACCCGAAACAGAAGTTTTCGAGATAGCCGCGCCCGATGTTCCAGCAGCCGAAGCAGAAATCGCGACAGTTGCAGAAGTTGCAGAAGCGGCGACTATTGAAGCAACGGAGCCGATCGAACTTGAACCAGCACCCACAGCGCCAACTGTTGCAGAAGTTCCAGAAGTTGCAGAACCCGCAACAGTTGAAGCTACCGAGGCGATAGAACTCGATGCAGCCAACCCCGCAGAAATTCCCGAAACTCTGCAACCCACAGCCGGGGCGATCGACATTGCACCTATTGCTCAACAATTAGAAGTTACAGCAGAAAATATAGAAATTGCCGAACCTGCAACTGAGGTTGTAGAAACCGAATCACTCGCATCCGACGGCGAAGCAGCCGAAGCCCTGCCGTTTTGGGCCAGAGCTCAGGCCGATCGCATGGAGCGCATCGAACGCCTCAAAGAAACCGCCATTGAAGAACCAGACGTAATTGCAGCCGCCGCCGAGAGAGCCGCAATTATCGAAGAAATTCCCGGTTTCGCCTTTGACGAAGGCTTCCTGTGGTCTTCAGAAATCTTAGCCAGTCAAGGCCGCCGCCCAGACCAAGTATCAGTTGAAGAAATCACTTGGCTGCAAAAACTGCGGAAAGGCTTAGAAAGAACTCGCCGCAGCTTAATTAATCGACTAAAGGCGATCGTCGGTCAAGGGCCGCTCAATCAAGACGCGGTAGCCGAAATTGAGACTTTGCTGCTACAAGCCGATGTCGGAGTCGCAGCCACCGACATCATTATCAGTCGCCTCCAAGAAAGACTCACACAAGAAGTGCTGCCCCCAGAACAGGCTCTAGCCTACCTGAAAACCATCCTGCGCGACATTCTGGACGCTCCCTGTGCCGAAACCGCCGCCGGGAATCCCGCCTACAGCCTGACATTTGCCCCGGAAAAAGACACTTTTAACATCTGGTTAATCGTAGGAGTCAACGGTGCGGGCAAAACTACGACGATCGGCAAACTGGCCCATATTGCCCAAAAATCCGGCTACAAAACCCTAATTGCCGCCGCCGACACTTTCCGCGCCGCCGCCGTCGAACAGGTGAAAGTTTGGGGTTCCCGCAGTGGGGTCGAAATTATTGCCAACCCAGGGAAAAATACCGATCCGGCTGCTGTCGTGTTTGATGCGATCGCCGCCGCCAGCGCCCGCGGCACAGAACTGTTGATCGTAGACACCGCAGGCCGCCTGCAAAACAAAAAAAATCTGATGGACGAATTAAGTAAAATCCGTCGCATTGTAGATAAGAAAGCCCCAGGCGCTACCGTAGAATCTCTACTGGTCTTGGATGCGACACTGGGTCAAAATGGTTTGCGACAGGCAGAAGTGTTCGCAGAATCGGCCAAATTAAGCGGAGTAGTATTGACAAAACTCGACGGTTCTGCTAAAGGTGGTGTTGCCCTAGCAGTAGTGCAGCAACTTGGTCTGCCCATCCGCTTTATTGGAGTCGGGGAAAGCATCGAAGACTTGCGCCCGTTTTCTAGTTACGAATTTGTGGAAGCCCTACTCGATTTTAGATTTTAGATTTTAGATTTTAGATTGATGAGGTATCTGCCAGCCGCCCCGATTTTTGGAGGCGGATACAGAGTTTCAAAATCTCCAATCGTTAACCTCAAACTACCATCGCAGGACTTGCGCCACCACGGGCGGCGAGTGAAAACTAAATACCTAGAAACAATACCTTCCCCCTGTTCTTGCTGGGTTGGGTTCAAAGCGCCAGTAGTGTGTCAAATTAAGCTCAAATTTAGTATCAGTCTGCTGTCTGATTGCACAGTCTTCCCGATACCCCTGACCACGAATTTCAAAGGTGGTACCCGCCACGTGATTTATCCGTGGAATCAATCCCAAATCGAAAATCGAAAATCCTCAAGCCCCCGCATTTATCCGTAGGGTCAATCGAAAATCGAAAATCGAAAATCGATTGACCCTCCCCTTAAGAAGGGCGACAGCAAATGGTTAAAGTCCCCCTTCTTAAGGGAAGCCGCTGCGGTCTTGGGGCCCCCCAAGTAAAGCAAGTGGCGTGGATTTAGGGGGTTCTAGACTCAGCTATAAAGGAGATTTCTGAAGAATTTTACACTTAAGTTGATACCAATGTCCTAGTGCCCAACTTACTCGATCAAACCAAACTACTTGCTAGAAAAAAAAACGGGTTTCTGTTCAAGTGGCCCGTAAGTCCTCAATCATTCCTCCTCCGTCTAAAATCGAAAATCACAAATTTACAATGACTGCTGTGCCTTTGCCTCGCCCCTCACCTCAACCTGCTGACCGCCCTTCGGGTCGCAATTCCACCGACGCGACGCCAGTATTTGCCCTCAAAGAACTGGTGGCGCGTTTGCACCGATATCAGCACAACGTTCAAGATATGTTGGGTTCGCTGGGATTTGCCCTGCGAAGTTTTAACAATCTCAACCAATTTTTGGAGTTGGTTCCTTTGGTTGCGACTCGCGTTACGGACGCCGACGGGGGAGCTCTAGTGCTGTTCAAACCCAACGGTCAAGTCAGGTTCCAGCAGTTGCATTGTCAGGAAGGACGGCAGTGCCAAGATATGCGAAAAGCCCTGGAAATAGCCACCAGGCAAGCTACAGCAGGTGCGGGCGCTACTGCTGGAACGTTTTCGGAAACCTCTGGGCAAACTTCTAGTCTAGACCTGCAAGTCGGTCGTTATTTGGGCCCGGATGTTCATTTGTTTGGGGCGCCAATTTTAGTCAACAATTTGGAACGCGGACGGCTTTATGTTTTTAGCAGTGATCCGCAATATCTCTGGACTCCCAGCAGACAGAAATTAGTTCGGTTGGTGGCGGATCAAACCGCAGTGGCTATTTGCAAAGACGAACTTACTGTTAAGTTGGCGGAAAAAGACCGCTTAGACAGAGAGTTAGAAATCGGGGCGGAAATTCAATTGCGGCTGCAACCCCGCAGTTGTCCGAAAATTCCCGGCCTTGACGTGGCCGCCCGCTGCCAAACTGCTAGCAGAGTCGGCGGAGATTATTATGATTTTATTCCCGCTGACTATGACCCGATCGGCAAGGAGAATGAGGGGGAACACCCCCCATCCCTAATTAAAAATCTCAAGTCCAAAATCGACAAGGGCCGCTGGAGCATTGTCATCGGCGACGTGATGGGCAAAGGAGTACCGGCGGGCCTGTTGATGACGATGACACGGGGTATGCTGCGGGCGGAGGTTTTGAACCGCCACTCGCCGTCGAGAATTTTGCAACATTTAAACCGGGTTATGCACGCGGATTTGGAAAATTCCCACCGTTTTGTGACTCTGTTTTATTCGGAGTATGATCCGAAAACTCGCGTTTTGGCTTACAGCAATGCTGCTCACCACCCGCCTTTGCTGTGGCAAGCTGCAACTAATTCGATTCTTCAGCTTGATACTTTGGAGGGAATGTTAATTGGCCTGGATGCGGATTCGCACTACCAAGAAGCAAGCGTGCAATTGCAGCCAGGAGATACGATTATTTACTACACAGACGGATTTACCGATGCTGCTAATCAAAGGGGCGATCGGTTTGATGAGGATAACTTGACCTCGGCTTTTCAGTGGGCCTGTCAAAATTATCAGCAGTCTGAAGAAATTTTGGATTATTTGTTCGATCGCGTACACCAGTTTATCGGCATCGGCAATCGTAACGAAGATGACATGACACTGGTTGTACTGAGGGTAACACCTTTAGCAGGAGAAAATCACCATGATAGTTAATTTAATGCCGGAAATTACTGCTGGATTAACCAGTTCGATTAATTGGAACGATGTCGCTCACGTGTTAGTTTTGAAATCTCATTTGAGTTCGACTGTGGTTTTGGCTCAAAGTTACGAAATTTTTACCAATGTCCAGAAAGCTTGGAACAATTTTGTTTCGACTGGTCAAATAGGAGCTTTTATTATAGGTATTTTTGTTGGCTGGTTCTTTAAAGGGATTTTTCGTTAGAGTTATTGTCGCCGAAGGTATCTGGAACGGATTTAAAAGGTTTGTAGCCCAAAGTTCACTTCTTTCTGATGCAGCAAAAGTTTCACAATTTTGTAGTCCAGACTTCAGTTTTTTCGGGTCAAAAGATGTATAAAAAGTTTGTAGTCAGGACTTGAGTTTTTTATTGCCGAATTGGGAATGGAGGACTAAAGTCCTGACTACAAACCGGAGGAAGGACTTTAGTCTTTGCTAGAAATCGGTTTTTATAGACTTCTGCAAGAGAGATATAATCTAGTTTTAGCTTGAGCAATGACAACACAACAAAAAACTTGGAGTCAAAGATTTGAATCGGCGCTGCACCCGGCGATCGCCCGATTCAATGCTAGTATTGGCTTCGATATTGAATTGATTGAGTATGACTTGACTGGTTCTGTCGCTCACGCTAAAATGCTGGCCAAAACGGGGATTATTTCCGCAGCAGAAGGCGAACAGTTAGTCAATGGTTTGGAACAGATTCGCCGCGAATACCGCCAAGGACTTTTTGTTCCGGGAGTTGATGCAGAAGACGTTCACTTCGCTGTAGAGAAGCGGCTGACGGATATCGTGGGGGATGCTGGGAAAAAGTTGCACACTGCCCGATCGCGCAACGATCAAGCCGGCACTGATACTCGCTTGTATTTGCGCGATCGCATCGCCGAAATTCGGGAGCAATTACGGGAATTTCAAGGGGTTTTGCTCGATCTTGCCGATCGTAACGTGGAAACTTTAATTCCCGGTTACACTCATTTGCAGCGCGCTCAGCCGATCAGTTTGGCTCATTACCTGTTAGCTTATTTTGAAATGACCGATCGCGATTGGGAACGTCTCGGCGATATCTGCAAGCGGGTGAATGTTTCGCCTTTGGGTTGTGGGGCGCTGGCGGGGACGACTTTCCCGATCGACCGACATTATACTGCAGAACTCTTGCATTTTGACAAGGTTTATGCTAATAGCTTAGATGGAGTGAGCGATCGAGATTTTGCGATCGAATTTCTCGCTGCCGCCAGCTTGATTCTGGTACACCTGAGCCGCTTGTCAGAAGAAATGATTTTGTGGTCTTCTCACGAATTTGGATTTATTACGCTCAAAGATAGCTGCGCTACTGGTTCTAGCATCATGCCCCAGAAAAAAAATCCCGACGTGCCGGAGTTGGTGCGGGGCAAAGCGGGGCGGGTGTTCGGTAACTTACAAGCTTTGTTGGTAGTAGTGAAGGGACTTCCTTTGGCCTACAACAAAGATTTGCAAGAAGATAAAGAGGCTTTGTTTGATACCGTAAGAACGGTACAGGGTTGCTTGGAAGCAATGACCATTTTGTTGCGCGAAGGCATCGAGTTTAATGGCGATCGCCTCGCTGCTGCTGTTACGGAAGACTTTTCTAATGCTACAGACGTAGCCGACTACTTGGCCGCCAAAGGCGTTCCCTTCCGGGAAGCTTACAACCTTGTCGGCAAAGTCGTCAAAACTTGCCTTTCGGGGGGCAAACTCCTCAAAGATTTGACACTTGAGGAGTGGAAAGACTTGCACCCAGCCTTTGAGACAGACATTTACAGCGCGATCGCACCTCAGCAAGTGGTGGCGGCTCGCAATAGTTACGGGGGTACCGGGTTTGAACAAGTGAGAAAATCACTTATCGCTGCGCGCGATCGAATCGCCTAAACATCTCGCCTAAACATCGTTGAATTATTGGACAAATTCCGGCTGGCTATCTCTCCTTAGAACGAGCGTGTTTTCCACTCTGGTTCTAAGTTCGGCAGATAGCCTGACTCAATTAATCTTCAGCAGCAGCCATGTCTTTGTCTCTGCCGCCACCGCTCATGGCGCCCATGCCACCGCCGTTACCGCCGTCAAATCGTCTTCTCTTGTTGGAGAACATATCTTGATTTCTCCGCTTACGAAACTTGCGAGCGTATGCTTGATTTCGTTGTGCCTTCTCTTTCTTGAGATTGCGGCGCTTAGCCATTCTGACCTCACTAATAAACATTGACAGTCCCCGGGCTTTCACGCCCAGGGATTCTTAAGTTTGACACTCTGTGCACTCTTGGTGACTGAGATTCTTGGTTCAGCGAAGTCACTTGCTTGTAACAGGATTTCTCCAGCCAAAATATAGGTGTCTTCTCCCCAAGCGTAAATTCCGGTATGTCCTACCGTACTCGATCGGTTCTCTTTCTGTAGCTAGGTTTTCTTCAAATTTAGCTTTCGTGACGCTGCCACAACAATCGCAAGCGATATGGTTTAGGCTTCTGAGTCCTGTTAAGGAGATCGAGAACTTCCTTCAAGGTACTCCCATCGTTTCCCTCTACGGCGTTTTAAAGTGAGGAACACGTCCAGCCCCACTGATATTATAAAAAGGAATTGGTTCGTCTCGTTGTCCACCTCTCCACGGCTCAAAGCTATGCTTTTGAGATTATGAACGGGTGGAATCAGGAGTTTGACGCGCCTTTTATCCCACACTAACCTTTGATCGGTATAGTGTGGGGATTCCTGTCTGCCTAGCTAAACCGCAACACCGTTAGGTGTGACTACGCACTCAACTAATCCAGTTAAGTTTTTACGTGGGCTAGTTATACTCAATTTTAGACCGATGACGATCATAGCACACCCGGTACAAGACCCAGAAAAAAGAACACCGGGATTCAAGTCACTGGGAATCTGGGTGCGATCGGGACGCAATGTTGTCAATCTTCCAGAAGATTTCTATACACTCTTGACAAAATACGACGAATGACAATTTATCCCGGTGACGTAGCTCCTCTCTTCAGCCTGCCCGACGCGCAAGGCAATATCGTCAGCCTTGCAGATTTTCGAGGGCGGCGAGTTGTACTGTATTTTTACCCTAGGGACAACACCCCAGGCTGTACTAAAGAAGCTTGCGACTTTCGCGACATTTACTTAGACTACCAGTCGCGCAATATAGCAGTCCTCGGCGTCAGTACAGACGGGGCGGGGGCCCACGCCAAGTTTGCAGCTAAATATCAACTGCCTTTTCCCTTGCTTTGCGACTCAAACGCCGAAGTTGCTACCGCCTACGGCTGTTACGGACTCAAAAAATTTATGGGAAAAGAATTTATCAAAGATTTGGGTTTAAAACCCCTTCTTCAGTGGCAGGCTTTAATTGTAAAGTTTTAACAACTCGCCGAACATTTTATGCGGGGGCTTGTAGTATAAGATGAGAGGTGAAGTCATGTTAGTTTTTGAGTTCAAGGCATACGGAAAATCGAATCAGTTCAAAGCAGTAGGCGAAGCAATTCGTACTGCTAAGTTTGTCCGCAATAGCTGTTTGCGTTATTGGATGGACAACAATAAAGTGGGCAAAAACGACTTAAATAAATACTGCGCCGTACTAGCTCGCGATTTTCCCTTTGCCGACGAACTCAACTCAATGGCAAGACAAGCTAGCGCAGAACGGGCATGGTCTTCTATTTCCCGATTTTACGATAACTGCAAGAAAAATATTCCTGGTAAAAAAGGGTATCCACAATTTCAAAGAGATTGCCGCTCGGTGGAATACAAAACCAGTGGCTGGAAACTTGCTGACGATCTCAAATCAATCAACTTTACCGACAAAAAAGGAATTGGACGATTAAAACTAAAAGGCACACGCGATCTACATTTTTACCAAATTAGCCAAATAAAAAGGGTGAGATTGGTCAAACGTGCTGATGGCGTGTACGTCCAATTCTGTGTGGATGTCGATAGAAAAGAAAACACAGAACCCTCTGGTACTACGATCGGATTAGACGTGGGATTGAAGGAATATTACACCGATTCAAACGGAACTACGGTTGAAAACCCGAGGTTTCTGATCAAAGGTGAGAAAGTCCTCAAACGCTCTGGGCGTCGCGTATCCAGGAAAGTTAAAGGTTCAAGAAATAGGGCCAAAGCTCGGCAGATTCTAGGCAAGCGCCATCTCAAAATAAGTAGACAACGTAAAGACCATGCTGTGAAATTAGCAAGGTGCGTAATCTCATCAAACGATGTAGTCGTCTACGAAGATTTGAGAATCAAAAACATGGTGAAGAATCATTGTCTGGCTAAGTCCATTAATGACGCATCTTGGTATCAATTTCGTGTTTGGCTTGAATACTTTGGAAAAGTGTTTGAAAAAATCACGGTTGCGGTGAATCCCCAATACACCAGTCAAGAATGCTCTAGCTGCGGTGAAATCGTGAAGAAAACGCTATCTACAAGAACCCATGCTTGTAAATGTGGTTGTGTCTTGGATCGTGACGAAAACGCAGCTAAAAATATCCTTAGTCGAGGATTGGGTACGGTAGGGCATACCGGAACCTTTGGTCTTGAACCAATCAACTCTTTGGGAGAATTAGTCTCTACTGTTGTTGGAGAAATCCTGCCTCAGCAAACTGGCTCGTAGATCAAAGAATCCCCACGCCTTCAGGCCCGGGAGTGTCAAGGGAATTACTCGATCGACTTTCGCGATCGACCCTGATGGTAGGATTGAAAAGGTTTACCGCAAAGTCAAACCAGAATCTCACGCAGCGGACTTACTAAAATCCTCGACATTTCTGGATAAATCCCGAAATAGCTAAGTAAGTCCAGGCTTTCGTTATTAGGGAGCGTTAAAGTTCATACCTTGGAGTACGTGCCAGCCCCAAGCACTATAACTTCGCAGTTAAACAGGCAAGGATTTGTAAAGCCAGTGCTGTGGAGAAAGTACCGCCTAATAACTATGCCGAGGCAACCTTTACTAATTAGGAATAGACGCAACCATGTCTAAAACCCCCAATCAAGTATTCGTACTTGACGCTGACAAAAAACCTCTAACTCCGTGCCTGCCAGTGATAGCTAGAAAGCTGTTAAATGCAGGCAAAGCAAAGGTTTTCAGACTGTACCCATTTACAATTATTCTGGGAAAATCGGTCAAGGATCTACCAGAACCAATTGAAATCCGCATCGACCCTGGTAGCAAAACGAATGGCATAGCTTTGGTTCAGGGAACCCAGGTCATTTGGGGCGCCCAAGTCACCCATCGGGGTCAAGCCATCAAATCTCGACTTGAAACCCGTCGAGCCGTTCGACGCAACCGCCGTAACCGCAAAACTCGTTATCGAAAAGCGAGATTCTTAAATCGTACTCGTCCGAAAGGCTGGCTGCCTCCGAGCTTGCAGCACCGAGTATTAACGACTATGACGTGGGTTTCTCGCCTTCGCAAGCTAGCACCCATCCAATCAATTGCTTTCGAGTTAGTAAGCTTTGACACTCAAAAAATGCAAAATCCAGAGATTTCTGGCGTTGAGTATCAGCAAGGGGAATTGCAAGGCTACGAGGTTAGGCAATACCTACTCGAAAAGTGGAATCGGAAGTGTGCTTACTGTGGTAGTGAAAATTTACCGCTGCAAGTCGAACATATCAACCCACGCGCCAAGGGCGGCAGTAATCGTGTTTCCAACCTGTGCTTAGCTTGCGAAAAATGTAACCTCAAAAAGGGGACTCAAGATGTCAAGGATTTTCTTAAGAAAAAGCCCGAAGTTCTCAAGAAAATAATGAGTCAAGCTAAAACCCCATTGAAAGATGCAGCGGCAGTTAACGCAACCAAGTCCGCTTTGTTCCAAGCTTTAAAAGCTACAGAGATTGAACCTATTTATGTAGGACGCGGTTCTTTAACCAAGTTCAATCGGACTAACTTAAAGCTTCCAAAGGCTCACTGGATCGACGCTGCTTGCTGTGGAGATGTAAGTCAAGGTTTGACTTTGGCTGTCAATCAACCGCTGTTGATTAAGGCAATGGGTTGGGGCAGTCGTCAAGTCGTACCGACCGATAAATATGGGTTTCCGCGTTCGGGGTATAAACCCAAGAAAAAAGTCGCAGGCTGGAATACTGGAGACATTGTTTCAATAATTGACGGAAAACATCAGGGGGTTAAGTGTAAAAGAATTAAAACCACTAGGTTCAAAGGTAATTTTGATATTCGAGTGAGCAATAGCGTGATTAGCGTTTCTCGAAATCACCTTAAACCCGTTCATCGTAACGATGGTTATAACTACTCGTTTGCATGAGATTGTCATAAAATGTCTAAAAAAGCAGTAAGAGCTACAAGCTAGCAGGCCTGAAATTACTTTCTCCTAAACAAGCTTTTGAGTTTATGCGTCGATTGTGGCAAATTGTACAAACTGTGCTGGGACTGATTTTCCGACATCCCGTCACTGGTACTGCGGTGATTCCCGTATTGCCTGACGGGCGAATTGTGTTAATTCGCCGCCGCGACAACGGTCGCTGGGCACTGCCGGGAGGTATGGTGGATTGGGGAGAGGATATTCCCACAACTGTGCGGCGGGAATTAGCGGAGGAAACAGGACTCGATTTAGTCAAAATTCGTCGCTTGGTGGGTGTTTATTCGGCTGCCGATAGAGATCCTCGCCTGCACTCGATTTGTATCGTGGTGGCAGCAGAGGTAGAGGGAAAGATGCAAGTTCAGGATACGCTTGAAGTCAGCGAGGTTGAGGCTTTTTTGCCCGCATCGCTGCCGGAGGGGGCGCTCAGCCACGATAACGACCAACACTTACAGGACTATTTTCAAGGCCTGACAACTTTGGCGTAAATCGCGGGGCATCCAAATTTGAGAAAAATCGGAAATTACCTCGCGGTCAAAAATTGTCTGTTATGAATGTGGAATTAATTTTCACTGTTTTCCTACTTTTATTCACAAGCTCTGAACATTAAATTAATCATCTTTTTATTACTAAATATTTAACCGGATGTACTCACCGCTACGAAATTCTCGGGTCAAACTCTCTGTAGGGCAAATCTTTTGGCACGAAGTCGGTCAAGGCCCGAATTTAGTATTTTTGCACGGTTCTTGGCACGACAGCAGTCAGTGGCTGAGGACGATCGAACATTTGAGCCCCTACTACCAATGTTTCGCACCGGATTTGCTGGGGTTTGGCGACTCGGAACGCCCGAAAATTCATTATTCGATCGACTTGGAAGTAGAATGTCTCGCCCAATACATCGATACTTTGAAGTTGCGACAGGTTTATTTAATCGCTCACTCTCTGGGCGGCTGGGTGGCCACCAGCTACGCTATCAAATATCCCGATCGAGTTCAGGGTTTGGTGTTGTTGGCCCCAGAAGGTGTCAAGGTTGGCAACCGGCGGGGGCGGTGGCAGACGGCTAGCTGGCTAATGGGCCAACCTCCGCTGGCTTTGTGGTTGCTGCGATCGATCTATCCAATTGCTAAGTTGCTGGGTAGCCAAAAAAAGATTGACGGATTGCTAAAGTTCAGACAGCAGTTGATGCAGTCCCCTGTTGCCGTGCAGTTGCTGTTCCGGCGGCGGCGGGCGGAAATTACAGCGGAATTAGTCGAGGAGAATTTGCCTTTGCTGAAAGCGCCTGTTTTGCTGTTGCACGGTTCTGAAGATACTCCTGCAGCTTCGTCTCTGTGTCAATCCTATGCTGCTCTGGCTCCTAATGCCGAACTGCAATTGGTCAGTCCGGGGGAAAGCAATTTGCCGCAGGAAGCCCCGGATGTTGTCGCTAAGTATATTCGCGAGTTTGCTAGGTGAATTGGGAATTGGTCATTGGTCATTGGTCATTGGTCATTGGTCATTGATAAAATGAGAACACTCAACAGTCAACACTCAACAGTCAACACTCAACAGTCAACAGTCAACAGTCAACAGTCAACAGTCAACAGTTAACAGGCTAATTCCCCAAAAAATAGCCTCTGGTGCGTCAATTAAGCCGGAGGCTGTATCAGGAAAGGCTGCGGTGAGGTATTTTAAAAGCATAGTGCGATCGCCCCCCGTGACCGCAATTTTGCTATCAGGAAACAAACATCGCCAATCTTCAATAAAATCCCTAACTCCTGCCACCGTCGCATACACAACTCCGCTTTGAATTGCTCCAGCAGTGTCTGTCGCCCAGCGGTGCGGCAGATTTTGTGGTAGGCTAATTAAAGGTAATGCAGCAGTTTTTTTACCTAACGACGATAACTGCAAACCCAAACCTGGTAAAATTGCGCCCCCAACTAAATACCTATTGACATCAGCCCCAGTAAATGTTAAAGCTGTACCAGCATCTATAAGTAAAACTGGCCAACCAAATTGGTTGCCAGCGCCCAGTAAAGCCAAAGCTCTGTCAATTCCCAGGGTAGGATAGAGTCCCCCGATCGGCAACTGGTCTAAAGTAATAATTCGGACATTTGGATAACTCTGCCAAATTGCTGTTTGCTGGGTAACTACTGAAGCCAAAATTAGAGGCAGTTGCACGAAAGAAAGTGTGTGAGGATTAGAAAAAGCGGGAGTAGCAGGAAGACAAAGGAGATTTTGAGCAGATATTTCCTCGATCGACCTCCTTACTGTTTGCACCAAATATTCTGCCTTTTCCTGCTCCGAGAGCGAGGAAACAGTATCAGCATTGAGATGCTCTGTATCCCATGTTTTCTTCAGAGTTTTGCCCGCAAATAATCCCCAGTGCAGCCGGGAATTGCCGATCGCCAAAGCTATTTTAATCTGGGCTTTACCTGTCCATCCAGAAGTAATGTTGTCGGTGCTTGCTGGCGAACGAAAATTGTCGGGAATTGAATTTTCCATGTTGAGCTAGCCGGCGCAAACATTGAACTAAAGATAGATTTTAGATTAATTTTATGCTTAACCGGGCGGTTAACTCTATTTGACATCTGACCAAGTTCCATGCAGCGCACCAATTAGTATTGTGGGCTGCAGAGGGCAGAGTTGCTAAATATAAATATTTGTAAAGCAAATAATTGCTTTGCTCAGGCAGCATCCTTTATAATGTCTTAAGATATTCCAAAAGTCCTGGTAGCTGCGATGGGGCTGTTGGCGGGGTAAGCACAGGTTTATAAAACCAGACTCAATCAAAATACTGTACAACTGCTGAGTAAATATGTCTTTACAAATACAAGAACACGAAAACCCCTGGCACAGAGTAACTTCGCGGTTGCCTGAATCTGAAAACTGGATGCAGCAAGAAAGTCTTTCGCTGCCGGAAGTAGACCAACAAAAAGCCATAATTGTGCAGATGCAGCAGCAAGTTCAGTTATCAAACTTGCTGAACCAAATTAATAACGAAATTCGCAGTACACTTGACATAGAAGAAATTTTGACATCGGCCTGCAGATTGCTCGGGCAAGCATTACAGTGCAGCCGCGTGAGCATTTTAGTCAAAGAATCAAATACAGAAAAAACTTTAGTCACGCGCGGAGAGTACAACGCGGGGGACTATCCGATCCAACTGGGAATGAAAGTACCGATGAGTGACAACCCGCATTTGGCTGCCGTCGTGTCTCAGCAAGAGTCCCTAGCATTGACGAAGTTTCTCGATTTTCCGGGATTGAACCCACAAACCAGAAACATTGCCGAAGCTTTGGAGATTAAGTCAATGCTGGCAGTAGCTACTCGCTATCAAGGTGAAGTGAATGGCATAATTGGCTTGCATCAGTGCGATCGCGAACGGGAATGGACTGATTGGGAAAGGCAGCTTTTAGAAGGGGTAGGATCGCAATTGGCGATCGCAATCAATCAAGCCAAACTCTATAGCACAACCAGGCGCCAAGCCGAACGAGAATCGCTGCTACGGCTGATCGGCAACCAAATTCGCAGTACCCTGGATCTGGGAACTATCCTGGAAACAGCGGTGAGGGAAGTCCGCCAACTGTTGCAGTGCGATCGAGTAATTATCTATCAGTTTCAAGACAACTGGCAAGGAAAAGTTGTTGTTGAAAACATGACTGTTCCTTGGCCTTCAATTTTAGGAGATATGGGGGCTGATAAGTGTTTCCGGGGAGATTACGCCGATCTTTACCAGCAAGGGCGAGTCAAAGCAATTAATGATATTTTTAATGCTGGTTTAGAGCCTTGTCATGTCGATTTCTTAGATAGTTTGCAGGTAAAAGCTAATCTGATTGTGCCAATTGTTACATCCAGAACTGAAGAAAATACCTCCGACACAGCCGGAAGCTATAATCCTAAATTTCCCGGTAGGCTGTGGGGTTTGCTGATTGCTCACGAGTGCGGGGATACCCGCAATTGGCAGCGGCAAGAGATGGAGTTGCTATCCCAAATAGCCAACCAAATGGCGATCGCCATTCAGCAAGCAGAACTTTACAGCCAAGTCCAAGATGCTGCGGTAAAATCTCAAGCTCAAACCCAGCAGTTGCAGGCTGCGTTAGAAGAATTGCGATCGACACAGCAGCAATTGATTCAAAGCGAAAAAATGTCAGGTTTGGGGCAAATGGTAGCGGGAATTGCTCATGAAATTAACAACGCCAACAATTTCATCCACGCTAACTTGTTTCACGCTCAAGAATATTTTAAAGCCTTGAACGAAGCTCTAGAAGTGGCCGGAAATGCCTGCCCGGAAGCAACGGCAGCAATTGTCAGAATCAATGAAGAACTAGAACTCGATTACATTCGAGAAGATTTTGGTAAACTGCTCAATTCTATGCGGGAAGGAAGCGGGAGGATTCGCTCGATCGTGATGACGCTGCGAAATTTTTCTCGTTTAGACCACGCTGAATTAAAACCAGTAGATTTGAATGAAGGTTTAGAAAGCAGTTTCTTGATGCTGCAAAACAAGTTAAAAACCCATATCAAAATAGACAAGCAATACGGCAGTTTGCCGCCCGTCCAATGTCATGCAAGTCAAATTAACCAAGTATTTTATAACTTGATTGACAATGCTTTAGATGCGCTTCAGTCAACGAGCAAACCTGGGGAATTAACCATCCGCAGTTGGCAAAGCGAGCCGGACTGGGTAACAATCTCTGTCCGCGACACGGGAAGTGGAATTCCTGCAGAAATTCAAGACAAGATTTTTGACCCATTTTTTACTACTAAACCTGTGGGTAAAGGCACTGGTTTGGGACTTTCAGTGTGCTATCAGGTAATTGTCCAAGCTCACGGCGGCAAGATCCGTTGCGTCAGTCAGGTTGGCGAAGGAAGTGAGTTTATTGTAGAGTTGCCGCTGACAAATCAGAGGAGGGTAAGTGCATAATTCCTGCTTTAGTCAGATTAACTCTGTTTTGTCACTTTGGCAGTAGTATAGAACCCATTTGACATCTTGAGGGCGATCGTCAATCACATTATGGAGCACCAATAAACTTGGTTTTTTAGCGATGCCTACGGCCAGCTTCGCTAACGCATTTTTAATGAAATCAGATTTAACTTACGCCCAAACCCCAATTTTCAGAAATTCCCAACAGAGTTATGCTTAGCCATATAAAATAAATCATGAGTATTTTTACTCGTAATTGTCTCGGCTGATTCACTTTTGTTTGCTGAAGCAGTGAACGCTGCCTCTTGGGGGGCGGCGAATGTGGGATTTAAGCTCTCCTCTACATATCTGGAAAACCCGCTTTTTATGGGGCAGAAAAAAAGATCGCATTTTTTCCGGATAAAAGTTATTGATGATGAAAGTAAGGAATAATCGCGTTCATGAATACAGGTATAAATCAACTTTTCGCTTGATGTTACACAACTCACCCTCAAGCGGGCTTATAGTCATTTGGAAATATTGAATTCATACCTGTATTCAGCAGTCACTAAATTATGTACTCATGGCAAAGATCCGACTTTTCCGACTTTACGATCCGACTTTTCCGACTGACAGAGACAGGGGTTCTAAGCCATGATAGAGAGAAGGGAAAGTCAACCCACGATATCTAGATTGTAAAGATATTGTGAACCGGCGTTGCTGAATTGGGTATGCAATTTGTAGGGCTAATCCCCCCGTGGTTGCCACACCGCTGACGGGCTAAGCACTTAGAATTACCCCTACAGGTTTTGATTCAGCAGCGCCAGAATAAGCATCTATATTAAGTAGGGAAGTAATTACACTTAACATCTAATCAGGGGCAATCTAGCCTTGAACTGCTTATTGGGAAAGCATTTGGGCAGGGTAAGCATTTTTCCAGGATTTATCTGCACCTACTTATGACGAAATTTTTCTTGCAGTGACTGATAACGATAAAGAAAGCCCAACCTCTGGTTTTCAGTCACTTCTAATCCTTAATTACTCATCATTAACACAGAAGCTATGGCTACTTCATTCACTGGTTCTTTGGGTCAAACCAATAATTACAGCGCTCTCAATGAGCTGATCGCAAAATGGCCTACTGCCACCCAAAATCAAGGCATCAAACTGTCTGGGATAGCTTTTGATGGCGTGGAAACTGACTACCTTAACCCTACTGTCATCAGCAACCTCACCTTAGCAAGTAACGAAAACCCGAAAAGCTGGTTGAGCTACGGCACTACTGGTGGTATTGGTGTCCCATCCTCTTATGATGGTTGGTTCACCGATGTCAATAAAATTCGGGCGGAAATCAACTATAATCCCAATACCAATCAATCTCAGGCGCTGAAGCTGAAATGGGCAGATAACCAAGACATTACTAGCGCCACGATCGACCTTAGCGCCTTGAGTCCCAAAACTAGCCCCGGAGTCGGCGATCAAGGTAATGAAGTTGGTTTGCTACAAATCTTTAATAATGGGACTCTGGTACCGGCCAGCAATTTTACGATCACTCGTCTCAACGCTCCGATCGCTCCAAAAGCGATTACTGCGGGTGCAGATGGAGTGACTTTCACTGGCGATCGTACCGATGGCAGCTTCCAATTCAAAATAGAAGCCAAGCCTCTCACCAACACTGCTTTTGACGAACTGCGGTTCTCCACCAAAGCCTACGATAGCCCCACCGCTGCCTACACCGCCACCTCTTTCAAAGACGATAGTTCCGACTACCTGGTACGGAAGATTGACTATCAAGGGACCTCAAATCCGCCTAGCCTTCAGTTTAGCGCCCCAACCTTCAGCGTCAACGAAGATGGGACAGCGGTTGCAGCCGTAACAGTGACGCGCACTGGTGGCAGCGCTGGCGCAGTCTCAGCTACAGTCAACTTGACCAATGGTACTGCTACAGCCCCGGCTGATTACAACAATGCCGGCATCCCTGTCAATTTTGCTGATGGGGACACAGCACCCAAGACTATTACCATTCCCATTGTCGATGACACCTTGGTGGAAGGTACCGAAACTGTCAACTTAACTTTGGCAAACCCGACAGGTGGTGCAACGATTGGGACGCAAGGTACTGCCACTTTGAGCATCGTGGACAATGACACTCTCCCTCCCAGCAGCCTGCAATTTAGTGCTCCTACTTTTAGTGTCAACGAAGATGGAACGACGAGCGCAGCCGTGACAGTCACTCGCACCGGTGACAGTACCGCAGCAGTTTCAGCTACTGTGAACCTAGCCAATGGTAGTGCTACAGCCCCTGCTGATTACGCCAATAGTCCCATCCTGGTCAATTTTGGCGCTGGCGATTCTGCATCCAAAGTCGTCAATATTCCGATCGTCAACGATACTTTGGTAGAGGATACCGAAACACTCAACTTAACTTTGACCAACCCGAATGGTGCAACGATTGGAACCCAAGGTACTGCCACTTTAGACATCGCAGACGATGACAGCACCCTGGAATTTAGTGCTCCTACTTTCAGCGTCAACGAAGATGGCACAACAGTTGCAGCAGTAACAGTGACACGTACTGGCAGTACGACTGGTGCAGCCAGTGCCACGGTGGAATTGAGTGATGATACTGCTATCGCCCCTGATGACTACACCAATACTCCCCTGACTGTCAATTTTGCCGCTGGGGATGCTGCACCCCAAACCATCACCATTCCGATCGTCAACGATACTTTGGTAGAGGATACCGAAACACTCAACTTAACTTTGACCAACCCGAATGGTGCAAC
>NZ_JAUBTU010000108.1:0-3396 GCF_036705085.1 Microcoleus sp. B6-A1 | reverse complement strand
ACACGTACTGGCAGTACGACTGGTGCAGCCAGTGCCACGGTGGAATTGAGTGATGATACTGCTATCGCCCCTGATGATTACACCAATACTCCCCTGACTGTCAATTTTGCCGCTGGGGATGCTGCACCCCAAACCATCACCATTCCGATCGCCAACGATACCTTGGTGGAGGATACCGAAACACTCAACTTAACTTTGACCAACCCGAATGGTGCAACGATTGGAACGCAAAGCACCGCTACCTTGGACATAGTGGACAATGACAGCAGCCTGGAATTTAGTGCTCCTACTTTCAGCGTCAACGAAGATGGGACGACGAGCGCAGCCGTGACAGTCACTCGTACTGGCAGCAGTACCGCAGCAGTTTCAGCTACTGTGAACCTAGCCAATGGTAGTGCTACAGCCCCTGCTGATTACGCCAATACTCCCATCCTTGTCAATTTTGGTGCTGGCGATTCTGCACCCAAGACGATCAATATTCCGATCGTCAACGACACTTTGGTAGAGGGTACCGAAACTGTCAACTTAAGTTTGGTTAACCCGACAGGCGGTGCGACGATTGGAACGCAAGGTACCGCCAGTTTGGACATCGTAGACAATGACAGCAGCCTGCAATTCAGTGGCTCCAGCTTCAGTGTCAACGAAGATGGAACCCCAATCACAACCGTAACAGTAACTCGCACGGGTGGCAGCGCTGGTGCTGTGTCAGCCACCGTCACCTTGGCCGATGGAACTGCTGTAGCCCCTGGTGACTACGCCAATACTGCGATCGCTGTCAATTTTGCCGATGGCGACACCACACCCAAAGTCGTCAATATTCCGATCGTCAACGACACTTTGGTAGAAGGTAACGAAACTGTCAGCTTAACCTTGGGTAGCCCGACAGGCAATACCACGATTGGAACGCAAAATACCGCCACTGTCAACATCGTAGACAATGACAGCAGCCTGCAATTTAGTTCCCCTACCTTTGGCGTCAACGAAGATGGAACGCCCGTTGCAGCCGTGACAGTCATTCGCACTGGCAGTAGTGCTGGTGCTGTGTCAGCCAACGTGAACTTGACTAATGGTACTGCGATCGCCCCTGGTGACTACACCGGTACTTTGATTCCTGTCAATTTTGCCGATGGGGATTCTGCACCCAAAACCGTCATTATTCCGATCGTCAACGACACCTTGGTAGAGCCTACCGAAACAGTCAATTTAAGTTTGGTTGACCCGAGCGTCAATGCCACCATTGGCACCCAAAGTACCGCCACTTTGAACATCTTAGACAATGACAGCACCCTGCAATTTAGTGCTCCTACCTTCAGAGTCAACGAAAATGGAACGCCCGTTGCAGCCGTGACAGTCACTCGCACTGGCAGCACTATCGGTGCAGTCTCAGCCAACGTCACCTTGGCCGGTGGAACTGCTACAGCCCTTGCTGATTACACCGGTACTGTCATCGCTGTTAATTTTGCCGATGGGGACAACACACCCAAAGTCGTCAATCTTCCCATTATCAACGACACTTTGTTCGAGGGTAACGAAACTATCAACTTAACCTTGGAGAGCCCGACAGGCGCCACGATTGGAACCCAAAGCACCGCCGTTACGACGATCGTAGACAATGACAGCACCCTGCAATTTAGTGCTCCTACCTTCAGCGCCAATGAAGATGGAACTCCCATTGCAGCCGTGACAGTTACTCGCACAGGTGTAGCCTCTGGTGCAGTCTCAGCAACCGTCAGCTTGGCCGGTGTAACTGCTACAGCCTCTGCTGACTACACCGGTACTCCGATCGTTGTCAATTTTGCCGCTGGGGACACTGCACCCAAAGTCGTCACCATTCCCATTGTCAACGACACCTTGGTAGAGCCTACCGAAAATCTCACCTTAACTTTGGGCAGCCCGATGGGCAATGCCTCGATTGGCACCCAAAGTACCGCCACTTTCGACATCATTGACAATGACAGCACCCTGCAATTTAGTTCTGGTACTTTCAGGATCAGAGAAAATGGCGTAGCGGTTTTACCCGTGACAGTCACTCGCACTGGCAGTAGTGCTGACGCAGTTTCAGCTACCGTGAACTTAGCCAATGGAACTGCGATCGCCCCTGGTGACTACGACAATACTCTCATCTTTGTCAATTTTGCCGCTGGGGATTCTGCACCCAAGATAGTCAATATTCCCATTATCGATGACACTTTGGTGGAGGGTAACGAAAATCTCAAATTAAGTTTGGCTATTGCTACAGGCAATGCCACGATTGGAGCGCAAAGCACCGCCGTTACGACGATCGTAGACAATGACAGCACCCTGCAATTTAGTGCTCCTACCTTCCGTGTCAACGAAGATGGCACGCCGATTGCAGCCGTGACAGTTACACGCATTGGCAGTGCTATTGGTGCAGTCTCAGCCACAGTGAACTTGACCGATGGTACTGCCAGAACTCCTAGTGACTACATCAATATTAGTCCCATTGCTGTTAATTTTGCTTCTGGAGACAGCACGCCCAAAACCATCACTATTCCGATCCAGGAGAATAGTGTGTCAGAGCTTGACGAAACTGTCCGCTTAAGTTTGGCTATTGCTACAGGCAATGCCACGGTTGGAACGCAAAGCACCGCCACTTTGATCATAGTGGACAATGATGTTGTTGCACCTACTATGATGACTAACTTAAGTTCATCGGGCATGACCCCCGACCTACTTACTGGCTTTCGTTCGGCTAGTGCGATCGGTGATAGCGGGCTACAGGATTCCAGCTTGCTTGGTGGTTCAGGGTCGGGAACAGTGGATATGAGCAATTTCATCACCAACTCTTTCGACGGGGCGGCGATCGCTAATCCTACTATGACAGTCGCTGGCACCCAGAACTGGTTGTGGCCTTCACCTACAGACCCGATTGTGGGCGGCACTGACCCGAATCGTATTCCTGGTTTGGTCGCCTTCAACCCATTGGTTAATTCAGTCTTATAGCACCCTTTCAAGGTCGTACTCTTAGATGCTAAGCCCGTTATTCGAGTACGACCTTGAACCCTTGTATATTGAAATTATGAATATAAAAACGTAACAGTTGCCACATCTGCCAACTCCCCAGACTGGGAGCAATGCTAAGATTAACCAAAAGGTGGCTTTAGCGATCGCCCACAAGATGGGAGAATCAAACCAAGATGGCACTTTGACATTCGGTACATTTTGGGCAGTTTTTAGTTTTATCAAAGGAACTTTCGGACATAGCTTTACTTCACTGAATCGATTTTGCCCTGTGGATTTGGGCTTTTTTTATTCGATCGTCTTACTGCACATTTTGTACAGCTTTTAAGTTGGTACTAACTAAGGAATGAGAATTAAATAACTTCCACTCTTGAAAGTGGGATGGGCGTCCCGCCCGTCCAAAAAGGACGGGCG
>NZ_JAUBTU010000186.1:0-1677 GCF_036705085.1 Microcoleus sp. B6-A1 | reverse complement strand
ATTCGTCGCGCTGTCCCAAAATTCCAGCGACTAGAAGCACAAGAAATCCCCTTTTTTTTACTTGGTTGAATTTGGAGTATCCGCTCAATAAATAGGGGTAACAGCAAAAAAGAAGGTTCACAAATACGAAGAGCATGGTAGAATATAAAGCATGACGCAAAAAACATCTGCTGACCAATTAGTAGAGACCTTACTGCAAAGCATTGAGCCATCTGAGATTGCTGACGAATCATTGCGTCGTACAGTGTCCATATTGCTGAACATAATGCGAGCAATTACAAGCAGAAACCAGAGAATTCAGGTCAGAAAATCAAAGATTAAAAGACGAAAACAATCGCCGGAAAGGAGAACAAGGCAAACCAGAGGTCAAAGCTAATGGAGCGAAAAAGTTAAAAGAGAACTACTCATCCGAAAAAGAGCGAAAAGCACCAAAAAAGCACATTAAAAGTAGTAAAAATGCTCTGGTCAAAATTGACCGAGAAAAAATCCTGGAGTATCCTGAAGCAGAACTACCATTCGATTCAGAATTTAAGGGTTATGAAGAGGTAATAGTTCAAGACATTTTACTGAAAACAGATAACGTGTTATTTCGGAAAGAGAAGTATTACTCACCTTCAGAAAAGAAAACATACTTAGCATCGTTACCATCCGGATATGATGGGGAGTTTGGCCCGGGAATAAAAGCGTTAGTTATGAGCCTGTATTACGGGGGAAACATGACGATGCGGGAAGCTATTAGATTTTTTAAGCAATATGGGGATTTCAATGTCAGCCGGTTATTTATCAAATTTGCTGGTGAAAAATTCATCAAATTTTGAATCTGAATTTAACGAAGTGTATGTATCCGGATTAGCAAGTAGCCCTTGGCAACACTTAGACCAAACAAGTGCGCGTGTTAAAGGAGTAACTCACACTACAAATATAATTTGCAACCCATTATATACAGTTTATTCTACAACTTTAAGAAAAGACCGATTAAGCGTACTTGGAGTATTACAGAACAACCGAGAACTTGAGTTTATTCTATCTCCACTTACTTACCAGCTATTAGATAAGTTCAATGTACCCCAGAAGTGGAGCCATCAAATTAAAGGATTGCCTCAAGAAATTCCGTTGAAGGGTGATGAGTTTAACTCCTTGCTGAATCAAAATCTGGGTTCTGTAGGCTCTCAACATCGTACCAGGATTTTAGAGGCAGCAGCGATTGCTTTTTATGCTCAGCAATCCCAGATTCCGGTAATAAAAACTCTGGTGACTGATGATGCACCCCAGTTTAAATTACTCACAGATGATTTATCTTTATGTTGGGTGCATGAAGCAAGACATTATAAAAAGTTAAGTCCATTTGTTACTTGTCATCAAAAAAAGTTAGACAAGTTTCTTGATGATTTTTGGGATTACTACCGAGAATTATTAGCTTACAAAAACTCTCCATCTGGGTTAGAGAAGCTCAGACTCAAATCAAATTTTTTGGAAATTTTTGGCAGTCTAACTGGTTATGAACAATTAGATGAACGAAAAAAATTAACTTTGAGTAAAATATCTCAGTTGCTTTTAGTTTTGGAGCATCCGGAATTACCTTTACATAATAACCCGGCCGAATTAGCTGCTAGAACAATCGTGCAGCGACGAAATATTAGTTATGCAACCCAAACTTGTGAAGGAACTAAGGCGATG
>NZ_JAUBTU010000107.1:0-22839 GCF_036705085.1 Microcoleus sp. B6-A1 | reverse complement strand
AGTCATGCCTGAGTCTGGCAGAAGGGACTTGCACCCTTATCAGACCGAGAGTTCAGCCTTGTGGCTGGAAACGTTATTTACGGACTGATTACCGTGATTCACGTTTCAACGAATCGCACTAAGATTCTTCATCCTGACCGTTATGCACGCGGTAAGACAGCTTGAAATCTTCGGGAAACTCTACACCAAAGAATGCTTCTGCCCGATAAATCTCCTCATCAGTAGCGCCAGGTCTGAGAGTTTTCAGCACTTGAGGTGCATTGGCTGCCAGCCAATTATCAATTCTTTCCCAAATTATTTTCATGAGAAAACTTCCGAAGCTGGAAACTCAGTCTATGCGAGAGTTCAGAGGAGAGCGAGATAGCGGTCTTAACCGCCTAAAATTAAAGCGGGTTGCTGACTCTCTTTGCCTGCTACTTTTTATCGACTCTAACGATCGCTCCGGTGATTATAGCAATTCTAACCACGCTCAACTGCTTCAATCTGAACCTTTTGTCCATCTTCTTTTCCCTCCTCTGCGTCCTCTGCGGTTCGTTCACTCTTTCCTGCATTAACCTCAATTTTTCGCGCCTGACGTTCCGACGCCGCTTTTTGTAGCATTTTTAATTTTTCGGGGTCAGCATTCGATCGCCAAAACAACTTATGATCCTTAATTTTAACGCAATTTTCCTCCAAACACTTCATCCATTCCCGATGTTTCTTAACTACGCCACGATCGAGAATACCTAACTTTTCTTCTTGGCGGGTGAGTTTCGCAAACTTGTCATAATGCGGATAACTCTCAGTAACAAAAGCTTCTTTTCTCACTAAAATTGGCGGATTGTACACATCAGAATAGTCTTGATAGCTCACAGAAAGGTCGCGCAAATCTATGTGCATAGAAGTGTGAAGGGCTGGATGCGGGTTAGTGTCAAAATCGGGATAAAATAGATAGGAAATCTGAGGTCTGCGAGCGTAAAATTTGATGATTGTCGCGCCGTCTAGTCTGCCAATTGTGCGGTTGGCGCAGCCTTCGTAGAGCCTGAGCAAAGGGTCTAGTTCTTCTAATGCAGAGACGTGAACTGAAAGAGTACCGGGCTGTTTGTAGCCGATCGCACTATCTTCGCAGCAATCCGCCACAATATCAGGTTTGCTCAGACTGTATAGCATTAAATCTGCCAAAGTGCAAGCTTTTTGATAATTGTCAAACAAACCTTTGATGTCGTTGCGGATTTGAGCTGGGAGTCGGCGCATTGAAGGTCTATCGCCCAAACCGTTCAGAGCCAGATACACCAGCAAATCTTGGCGGCGCTTGTCGGCGATTTTCTCCCAATCATCCGCATCCGTTGCTTGCAAAATCACCCTCCAAGCGCGATTAAAACTGTGAAATTCCTCCTTAATCGCCGATTCTTCCGCTAGTTCGCCTTTAACAGGAAGGCGGCCCCGATCGCTCACAAAAGCCATCAAAGGAGCCAACATTTCCGCATAATCCTCAAACCGCTTAACTTGCGATCGCACTCTGGGAGTTGATAAGTGCGATCGAAACCGAGAAGCACGAAAACTTTCACCCTCCGCTGCATCCCGAAACACAAAATAGATTCCCAAAGCCACAGGAATTGCATCAACATTCAAAACTTGGTCAATATAAACCTTCAACTCTTCCTGTTCGTAATACTTCTGAAAAGTATTCCGAGAAGTAATCACCCCATCCCCATAAGCAATTTGGCCTCGTTCGCTATCATCAATCAAAACTTGAGCCGCTACAACTAATAAACTCTTAGTTAATTCCCAAGCACTTAGCAAAGCTTCTCGGCGTTCCGCCAAAGATTCAATTACATTAATCACATAACCAATATTCACAATATCCGCACACATTCGCGGAGTATCCGGCTGATAGTATGGGTCCCAACCAGAAATAGCATAACCCTCTTGTGCAATATATTTAACATCCCCGCCGTAACCGCAACCGTAGTCAAAAAAAGTCGCGCCGTCCTTCGCTAAATCAGCTTCTAAAACCAGACGCAGGGGTTTAGAAAGAGAGTGGCGCACCATT
The DNA here is from genome assembly GCF_036705085.1 of Microcoleus sp. B6-A1. Taxonomy (NCBI): domain Bacteria; kingdom Bacillati; phylum Cyanobacteriota; class Cyanophyceae; order Oscillatoriales; family Microcoleaceae; genus Microcoleus; species Microcoleus sp. B6-A1. Next base: position 20,807 of record NZ_JAUBTU010000107.1, on the reverse strand, counting down.
GCAGCTTTGTGTCGCTCGATCTTAGGAATTGATAGCTCACTATTCTCCTGTTTCAAACGCTCGACAACAGTATGATCTTGAATTTCTACACCGCAATATCCCAAATATTTGAGCCAACCATTGCGAGTGCCGATAACGCTAGTATTGTCAAGCAGTCCCCACTTTTCCTCGCAGCGAGTCAGCCTCGCAAACTTTTCGTAATTGGGATAATCCGCCGCTACAAAAGTTTCCTTACGGTGCAAAACAGGGGGATTTTCGCTGTTGCTGTAATCGAAATATTTAACTTCCCCTGTTGCTAGATTAATTTGGATGCTGGTTTGCAAAGCAGGATGAGCATCTGTATCGAAATCAGGGTAAAAAAGATAAGAGATTTTAGGTTGATGGAGTGAAACTTTAACTAAAGTTGCTTCATCAATATTTTCGAGAGTGCGTCTGGCACAATTTTCGTAGATTCCGAGGACAGGATTGAGTGTCGCCAAAGCCGAAACGTGAACGTAAAAAGCCGTGGGTAATTTTTTTCCCACCTTGCTTTCCCGACAGCAGCGAGCCACTTTTGCTAGGAGATTGTCAGCACATAAATTATTGATTTCATCGGGCTGGTACGGCACAGCATTTACAGAAGTTTGCTCAGAGATAGCCTCGTTTTCATACAATAAAACTTCTCTAGCAAATGTCATCAAAGGCGTTAGAAGTTTTTCATCATTTTCTAATGAATCGCTATCTAAAATAGTGTTTGTACTGGTATCGTAATTCATAGCTAAATTAATTATTTTTTAAATTAACCGCAGAGAACGCAGAGGACACGGAGTGAAGAAAGAAACAAACAAAATTCCCCTCTTATAATTTTTATATTAAGGATGCAGCCTCCGTACCGTACCGCTTTATTTCTTAGTCTCAAGCGAGAGAAACTTCGTTTTTGTACTGGCGATTTTAATCGCCGACTAATATCGACTCCGAGCGAGTAATATCTTAACCAAACATTCGAGTTTCCACAAATTCTTGAACCCGGACTAAATGACTGGACAAACTCACTAATATGTTCTCAATCCTCTCCATATTTAACAATTCCACCTCTGGTGGTTCAGATTGAAAGCCTCGCGCTTGATGCTCCAATTGTGCGGCCAAATCCGACATTAGAGCAACTCCCACATTAGCAGAAGTTCCCTTGAGACGGTGTGCTTGATATTCCACAGCTTGCCAATCTTTAGCTTCTACAGCTATTTTGGCAGCAGCCATATCAGCTTGGGCGTCTGCCACAAAAGCTTGCAAAAGTCGCTCTGGCAATTTAATATTAACTCGTCCGAGTTGCTCCAATCTGCTCTTGTCGAACAGTCCGTCGTAGTCTCTATGTTCCCAAGTTTGAAGTGCGATCGCCCTTGGTGCCGGCCCAGCCACAACCTGCGCTTTTTCCACAACTTCTGTATAATTTGTTGCTAATTGAGATTTGTTGTCCGAATTAATACTTTTAACTCCATACTTATTTTCACCCTGAACATTTAGGGCTTCATACTTTTTCAGGGCCGCCGCCAAAGCATCTAAATCTACAGGTTTGCTGAGATAATCGTCCATCCCCGCCGCCAGACACTTTTCTCGTTCCCCCGGCATAGCATGAGCAGTTAAAGCCATCACAAAAGTATGCCGATCGCTTCCTTCGATTTGCCTCAACTTTTGCGCCGTTTTGTAACCGTCAAGTACCGGCATTTGACAGTCCATCAGCACTAAATCATAGCTTTTTTTTGCCAGCAAATCCAGCGCTTCTTGACCGTTCACCACGCAGTCAGCCTGATAGCCTAAAACTGCCAACTGTTCGACAATAACTTGTTGATTAATCGGGTGGTCTTCCGCCAGCAAAATTCTCAGCGATGATGGCGAATTGGGAGTAACATATTGAGAATTAACTGCTGGCAACTTGCAAGTATTAGCAGCCTCCAATCTCCCAAAATCTCCTGTTCCCTTCACCGGCGCCATTGCCTCAAGCAGGCGACTTGGCCGCACCGGCTCGATCAAATATCCGTTAAAACCATGACTGCAAAGCGATTCAGCCTTCGGCTGTTCCCGCAAAGCAGTCATGGCGATTAACGAGCCAACTGTCGAGGTCGATCGCACTTTCCTAGCAAATTCTTCCGCATCCAACTCCGGCATTTGCAAGTCCACAAGCACCACATCCCAGCTTTTTTCCCCCTCCCCCGAATTCTGAGAAATCCCGCGCTGGGCATTTTTCACCCAACTCAAAGCCTCAGCAACAGTTTCTGCCTCATCGCAGCGGGCCCCCCAACTTTGAGCGAGCGATCGCACCGCTGCCCTCCTCAAAGCGCTTCCAGAGACTACTAACAGCTTCTTGCCCACAAGTTCGGGATCATGAGGCTCAACTGGCAACTGTTTTTCCAAAGGTACAGTAAACCAAAAAGTAGCACCGCTGCCTAGCAAACTGCGAACTCCAATGTCCCCTCCCATCATCTCCACTAATTGCTTAGAAATAGCCAAACCCAAACCCGTCCCCCCGTAAGGCCTAGTAGGAGAATCGTCTACCTGAGAAAAAGATTGGAACAGTTTTGTTTGCCCTTCGGCCGAAATTCCAATGCCAGTATCCCGCACCGAAAAGAGCAATCTTGCTTCTTGTCTACCCTCTGCCAGTCGGTTGCCCTGTTTCACCGTTACGTGAATTAGAACTTGACCGCGATCGGTAAATTTTATGGCATTACCCGTCAAATTAAGCAAAACTTGCTTCAATCTGCCTGCGTCGCCCACCAACTTTCTCGGCACCGAACTGTCAACTAAAATATGCAATTCAATACCTTTTTCTTCTGCCAAATGCGCTATAATTTCTATCACAGACTCAACGCAAATATCCAAATCAAAATTAGACTTTTCCAGCCTCATTTCTCCCGCTTCAATCTTAGAGAAATCGAGGATATCATTAATAACATTTAGCAAATGTTCAGCACTGCGGTAAATCGTCTGAGCACAGTCCCGCTGTTTCTGTTCCAGAGGAGCGCGCAGCAGCAATTGAGCCATTGCCAAAACCCCATTCATCGGAGTGCGAATTTCGTGACTCATGTTCGCCAAGAATTGCGACTTCACCCGGCTAGCTTCTAAGGCAGTTTCCCGCGCTTCCACCAACTCATTAATCTTGTCGGCAACCATCACAATTCCCCCGACTTTCTCGTCTGGATCGTACCAAGGGTGAGCAGCCCACCGCAGGTACAGAACAGATCCGTCGGCTCGTTCCCAGGCATCTTCGCTCACAGAAACTACCTGACCTTTGAGCGCTTGTTGATACATTACTTTCCAGCGATTCGGTGTATCTGGAAACAATTCGTAATGGCTAAAATTATTCAGAGACGGCAACTTTAAATTAAATTGACTAACCCATTTTTTAGAGTTAGCCATATAGCGCATTTGTGTATCAAACATCGCCATTGCTACAGGCACGCAAGTAATAATTTGTCTCAGTTGCTGCCGTTCCCTTTCCAGAGCATATTCCGCCTGTTTCCGCTCAGTAATGTCGCTAATCATGCCGGCCATTCGCAGCGGTTTTCCTTGGGAATTCCGCTGAGCTTTTCCCTGAGAAGTGCAGTAGCGGTAAACACCGTTCGAGTGTAGCAGCCGGAATTCTACATTATAGTCTATTTCTTGTTCCAAGTGAGCGGCGATCGCCGCGACGATTCCCTCCTTGTCATCGGGGTGCAGGCGGTTGTATAGAGCTTCCATAGTCCTGCCAAATTGGTTTCGCGACAAACCGATAATTTCCAAAAGGCGATCGTTCCAATAAACCTCATTTTTACTTAAATCCCAATCCCAAATTCCGTCGTTCACTCCCTCTAAAACTAACCTGTACCGTTCCTCACTTTCCTTGAGTTTTTGACTGGTATGAAACGCCTGATATTCGGCGCGATAAACGCGCATGGCATTGTACAAACTGCGAGATAAACTATCGGAAGAAAGCTTATTTTTAGCGATATAATCCGAAGCTCCTGCCTTCATCAATTCTACAGCAATTTGTTCGTCGCCTTGACCTGTTAGCACAATTAAGGGAACTTTCAGCCCAGCTTCTCGTAGATTTTTTACCAAACTCAGCCCGTCTCCGTCCGGCAATCCGTAGTCGAGCAATACGCAGTCAAATTTGCACTCAAATATTTGATTTAATAGCAGCCCCTTTTCTTTATGATCAACCTCGCTTAAAGGTTGAGATTTATTGTGTTTGGAGAGTTTTGCGGTAGCCTGAGTAGAATTTTTGCTGACCGAGAGTTGGGCCAGGGCATCCGCGCAGTCTTCTGCTTCAGTAACTTCTGCCGAAACACCAGCGGACTTGAGCAAGCGTTTGATCGCCATGCGATCGACTGCATCGTCATCAACTATCAGAATTGTGAGAATTTTGTCCATAAGAACCGAATTGTGGATTACTCCGAAAAAGCTGAGGCCTACAACAAAAAGTAATTAAAATAAATGCACAACTGAAAAATCACCAAAGCCACCTTGAAACTTTTCCTGTTAAATTTTCTCTTATTTAGGGAATTTCGCTCAGCATCCAGTATCTGTTTAGGGTAGCCATCACTTCCACAAAGTTAGAAAAAGTCACAGGTTTAAGAATATAGCCCGCTACATTCAAATTATAAGCTTTTACTTTATCTCTATCTTCATTAGAAGTTGTGAGGACGATTACCGGAATCGACCTCAAACATTCATCCAGTCGCAATTCTTGCAAAAACTCGATCCCGCTCATTCTCGGCATATTCAAGTCCAGCAAAATCAACCGGCGCGCTTGAGGCATTGGAGGATCTATTTTTCCTTCTCCACGCAATATAGCGAGAGCTTCTAATCCATTGGCAGCAATGTAGAGGGGGTTGACGATGTTATTTTTTTTGAAAGCTCGCCGGACGTTCATCACATCAACCTCATCATCTTCTACCAAGAGAATATGAATTTTTTTGTCTTGCATAAATCAGCCATTTTATAGATGTTTTTTAAGCGCCCGTCTCGTTGGCGAGGTTTAGTCAGCACGGATCGCGAACCCAGCAGGTTTAATCTCTATTGTCCTTTGTCAAGAATCATTTATGCCGGGGCCGATGACGGTATCTACTGGCAGGGGTACTCGCCCCTCATTCGATTTTAGATTTTAGATTTTAGATTTTGGATTGACCCCACGGATAAATGCGGGGGCTTGAGGATTTTAGATTTTAGATTTTGGATTGATTCCACGGATAAATCTGGGGGCTTGTACCCTCAAGAAATTCTTGGTCAGAGAATGAGCGGTGCAGCCGAGATCCAAAAACTCGCCAATAACACCCGATCGAGCTACTGTAAAATCTAAAATTCATCTACCTTATTATTAATCGCCATGTCAGCCGATCGCAAACTCTACGAAGGCAAAGCCAAAATCCTCTACTCCACCGAAGACAGCGAAATTTTGCTGACCCACTTCAAAGACGACGCCACAGCCTTTAACGCCCAGAAACGCGGCAGCATCGTCGGCAAAGGTGAAATCAACTGCGCCGTATCCGCCCACCTGTTTCGGATGCTACAAGCCAAAGGCATTCCCACCCACTTCATCGACACGCCGGCCCCCAACCAAATGCGAGTCTGTCGCGTCCAAATCTTGCCCTTGGAAGTCGTCGTCAGAAACATTGCCGCCGGCAGTATTTGCAAGCAAACCGGACTCGCCCTCGGCACAATAGTCAACCCGCCGCTGGTGGAGTTTTATTACAAAAACGACGATTTGGGAGACCCGCTGCTGACCCGCGACAGGCTGCTGCTAATGCAGCTAGCCACCCCCGAACAAGTAGACCAACTAGAAATCGCCGCCCGCGAAATTAACGAAATACTCAAAGAATTTTTCACCGAGTGCGGCATCACCCTGGTAGACTTCAAACTAGAATTCGGTATCGACCAACATCAAAATCTGATCCTCGCCGACGAAATCAGTCCCGACACCTGCCGCCTCTGGGACAACGCAGAAGCAGACCCCGACGCCCGTGTTATGGACAAAGACCGATTCCGCCGCGACTTAGGATCGGTAGAAACCGCTTACCAGCAAGTTCTCCAACGGGTTCTCGCTCAGAAAGTCTAGAGGCCTTGGTAATGCGCTAGAATTGCACAGTTTGTCACCCTTCTGTTTTCGATGTCAGCAATCAGCGGTCAACAGTCATCAATTAGCGGTCAGCGCGAAATTCCACCGACTTATATAACTAATGACTAATGACTAATGAATAATGACTAATGTGGTGTGTGGATTGCCCAAAAAAGTGAACAAAAATGCGTTTATCTGCTGTATTGGTGGCAGTTTTTACTGCCTCAGCAACATTCGGGTTATCAAATTCTGCTTCCGGCCAAACATCCTACTCTGAATCAGCAGAGGAAGCTTTGGCTGCCGTTGTACCCGCCCCGTCGATCGAATTACCCGATCGCCCCATTCCAGAATTAACCCAAAACCCTCCTCAAAACCGCAAAGCCGCTAAAACTAGCAAAGAGGAAGCCCTAACAATAGCGGAGGCCCCTGCCAGAGGAGAAGGCGAGGAACCCCCAAACCAAGTCACAGACCCGCCCTCCCCGGTTTCACCTCCGCTCCTTCAACTCCAACCCCAGCTAGCATCCAACCCCTCCCCCGCATCTAGCAGCCAAAACGCCCTGCCACAGGCACAACAGGACAGCTCGCTCCCCCCCAAGGAAGCGGCTGTAACGCCCGCCTGGATCGCAGCAGAGCTAGGGAAACCACAGGAATCAGGGACGATCGCTCAAAACGCCCAAGTTCCGACAATACCGGCCCCGACGGGACCGCCCGCTAACACCGTTCCCCCATTGTCCCCTGGCCGGGCACCGCAGCCGAGACAAACCCCCGCACCCGCAGGGGCGGCAGAACCGCAAGTGCTAGTTGCAGAAGTGACAGTCACCGGGGCGACGGAAGACTTGGAAACCGAAATTTACCGAGTCATCAGCACCCAACCAGGACGCACGACCAACCGCAGCCAACTGCAACAAGACATCAACGCCATTTTTGCCACAGGCTTTTTCAGAAATGTGCGGGCAGTACCGGAAGACACCCCGTTGGGCGTCCGGGTGACTTTTATTGTCCAGCCAAATCCGGTGCTGCGGGGAGTGACAATCACCGGTCAGCAAGTCCTGCCCCAAAGCGTAATTGACGAAAGCTTCCGCGATCAATACGGCAAAATTCTCAACCTCCGCCGCTTTGAAGAGGGAGTGAAAAAAATTAATGCGTGGTATCAAGAGAACGGCTATGTTTTGGGCCAAATCACTGATGCCCCGCAAGTAGCAGACGACGGCACTGTCACCCTGGTAGTGGCAGAAGGCCAGATCGAATCCGTTGATGTCCGCTTCCTGAACAAGGAGGGAGAGGCAACAGATGCCACCGGTCAGCCGATCGGAGGCAACACCCGTCAGTTTGTCATCACCCGCGAAGTAGAACTCAAGCCCGGAGACATCTTTAACCGCACCAAGGCGGAAAGAGATTTGAGACGGGTGTTTGGTTTGGGAATTTTTGAAGACGTGCGACTTGCCTTGGAACCGGGAACGACTGACCCCCGCAAAGCAAGGGTAATTGTCAACGTCATTGAGAAAAATACTGGTTCTCTAGCCGCGGGTGCGGGTTTGAGTTCCGCGACGGGTTTGTTCGGTACGCTGAGTTACCAGCAGCAAAACTTGAGAGGTAGGAACCAGAAATTGGGGGCTGAAGTACAAATCGGGGAACGCCAAAATCTGTTTGACTTGAGTTTTACAGATCCCTGGATTGCGGGCGATCCTTACCGGACTTCTTATACGATTAATGCGTTTAGAAGACGATCGATCAGCGTGATTTTTGACGGCGGCGAACGGGAAGTCAGATTACCCAACGAGGATCGACCCCGCATCAATCGCACCGGGGCCGGCATCAATTTCACCCGTCCTCTGTCGCGCAATCCTTTTGCCGATTCTGAGTGGACTGCTTCAGTCGGTTTGCAGTACCAGCGAGTCTCAATTACCGATCGCAAAGGCAGGCGCGAATCCGAGGACGAACTCGGCAACCTGTTGAGTTTTAGCGATTCGGGTTCGGATGACTTGACAACTTTGCAAGCAGGTGTTGTGCGCGATCGGCGCAACGACCCCCTCCGCCCCACTAGCGGTTCCCTGCTCAGATTTGGGATGGAACAATCGATTCCTGTAGGTTCCGGCAGCATCCTCTTAAACCGCCTGCGGGCCAGCTACAGCTTGTACCTACCAGTCAAGTACACTAACTTTACCGCCGGCCCTCAAACCCTGGCATTCAGTTTTAGGGGCGGCACCGTATTCGGAGATTTGCCTCCATACGAAGCCTTTGCCTTGGGCGGCGCCAACTCGGTGCGCGGATACGACGAAGGCGACATGGGAGCCGGGCGCAGCTTCCTAGAAGCCAGCGTTGAGTACCGTTTCCCGATTATTTCGTTTATCGGCGGAGCGCTATTTTTGGATGCTGGCACTGACTTGGGCACAGGCAAAGATGTCCCGGGCGACCCGGCAGGTATCCGCGAAAAGCCCGGTAGCGGTTACGGTTACGGCATCGGCGTGCGGGTTCAATCTCCTTTAGGGCCGATCCGCATCGATTACGGTATCAACGACACCGGCGACAATCAAATTCACTTTGGGATTGGTGAGCGATTCTAAGTTGGCAGTTGGCAGTTGGCAGTTGGCAGTTGACAGTTGACAGTTGGCAGTTGGCAGTTGGCAGTTGACAGTTGGCTTGACAATTGACAGTTGACAGTTGACAGTTGACTACTAACTACTGACTACTAACTAATGACTACTAACTAATGACTAATGACTAATGACTAATGACTAATGATTATTGAACGTACCCTAAAATCTGAATTTGAACTGTCGGGAATCGGTTTGCACAGCGGCGAACCAACTCGCGTCCGAGTTTTGCCTGCAGAGGTTGGGGAAGGCCGCTATTTTGTCAGAATTGACTTGCCCGGTGCTCCGATAATTCCTGCAAAAATTGAGGCAGTTTGTCAGACTGCACTTTCAACTGAACTGGCTGGTATCGATGCTCAAATTCGCACTGTAGAGCATCTATTAGCCGCTTTGGCGGGGATGGGAGCGGATAATGCTCGAATTGAGGTTGATGGGCCGGAAGTACCTCTGCTGGACGGTTCGGCTCTGGTTTGGGTAGAGGCGATCGCCCATACCGGCTTAGTTCCTCAAGAATCGAAGCAAGACCCCACTTCCTCCTTCGTCCTAGAAAATCCAATTTGGGTGCGTCACGGGGATGCTTTTGCAGCGGCTTTACCGTTAGCCGAAACTCGATTTAGTTACGGAATTGATTTTGAGGAACAGGCGATCGGCAATCAATGGTACAGTTGGTCGCCAGAAGCAGAAAGTTTTGCGACGGCGATCGCCCCAGCCCGCACTTTTGGACTTGCTCGCCAAGTTGACCAATTGCGACAAGCAGGTTTGATCAAAGGTGGTACCCTAGAGAACGCCCTAGTTTGCGATCGATCCGGCTGGCTCAACCCGCCTTTGAGATTTGCCAACGAACCGGTGCGCCATAAAATCCTAGACTTAGTAGGCGACCTCAGTCTGCTCGGAACTTGGCCAAAAGCTCACTACTTGGCTTACAAAGCCAGTCACAACCTGCACGTCCAACTCGCCCAAGCCCTGAAATCGCAAGCTCTAGCTACCCTAGATAAAAGTTAGGAAAAAACAAGGTGATATTCTGTTAAGATTGCATCTTCCTTCTGACTTCTGCCTTCTGCAATACCACACTCAAAAGTCTTCAAGTAATGTCTACGCTGACTGAAGTTAACACCCTCAATACTGCTAATTCTGAATCCGTTCCCACCGAGAACGGTGATGATTCTCCAGCGGTTAAATCTACTTTTACTCTCGAAGAAGTTCAGAAATTATTGCCTCATCGCTATCCTTTTGCACTGGTTGACAAGATTGTTGCTTACGTGCCGTCGGAGAAGGCTGTAGGAATTAAAAATGTGACTTTCAACGAACCGCATTTTCAAGGGCATTTCCCCGGACGGCCGATTATGCCTGGAGTATTAATTGTCGAAGCGATGGCTCAAGTTGGCGGTATTGTTCTGGCTCAGTTGCCTGACATCAAGCAAGGATTGTGGATGTTTACCGGAATTGATCAAGTCAAGTTCCGTCGTCAGGTTGTACCGGGCGATCAGTTGCTAATGACTGTAGAATTGCTGTGGGTAAAACGCCGCCGCTTCGCAAAAATGCAGGCTCTGGCTGAAGTAGATGGACAAAAAGTTTGTGAAGGGGAATTGACGTTTTCGATGGTAGATTAAATTGGGGAATTGGTAACGGGTAATTGGTAATTTATAACTAAGAACAGCCAACAGACAACAGCCAACAGTCAACAGACAACGGACAACAGCCAACTGACAACTGACAACTGAAAAATGCTTACTTTGATTCACCCAACTGCTGTGATTCATCCCCGCGCTGAACTTCACCCGACTGTAGAAGTGGGAGCTTATGCTGTAATTGGGGAAAGAGTGAAAATCGGGCCGGAGACTAAGATTGGCGCTCATGCAATTATCGACGGGCTAACAGAAATAGGCGCTCGCAATCAAATTTTCCCCGGTGCGGCGATTGGTTTGGAACCTCAAGATTTGAAATACGAGGGTTCTCTGACTAGGGTGAAAATTGGCGACAACAATCTCATTCGGGAATACGTGACAATTAACCGCGCTACTGGAGCCGGAGAAAGCACGACTATTGGCAATCATAATCTATTGATGGCTTATGTTCATGTGGGACACAATTGCGCGATCGCCGATCGAGTAATTATCGCCAATGCTGTAGCCTTAGCCGGACACGTTAAAATCGAGTCTCAAGCCCGATTGAGCGGTGTTTTGGGCGTTCACCAGTTTGTCCACATCGGCCGCTTGTCTATGGTGGGCGGCTTGAGCAGGATCGATCGAGACGTACCTCCTTATATGCTAGTCGAGGGGAATCCTTCGAGAGTGCGAGCAATCAACAAAATAGGCCTCGAACGCGCCGGTTTTACTGCAGAAGATTTGCTAGTTTTGAAGAAAACTTTTCGTATTTTATACCGTTCTGGCTACACTCTCGATCGAGCTTTGGAACAGTTGGATTTGTTGCCAGAAAACGCCCACTTGCAGCACCTGCGGAGATTTGTGCAGCAGTCTATAACCAAAGGGCGGCGCGGTTTGATTCCAGGCAAGAAGTGAATGAGGTAGAATAAACCTATGAACTAAGCGACTGTTGCCCTATGAATGTATATACTTCAGTCAAATCTACATACCCTGAAACAGAACAAGATGGCTGCATTAGGTTATCAGATGTTAGTTGGGAGCAATTTGAAGCGATAGAAGCAGCTTTTAAAGATGTCAGAGGTGTGAAATTTTTCTATCTCGATAAAATACTGCAAATTATGACTGTCTCGCCCGAACACGAAATAATCAAGAAAACTCTCTGTATGCTGCTAGAGGCATATATGAGAGCAAATGGGATTAGATTTTACGGCAAGGGCGGCCCGACTCTAGGTAACAGAGAATTAGGCGGTAGAAAAGAGCCGGATGATTCCTATGATATAGGAACCCAAAAAATAGTCCCAGATATTGCTATTGAAGTGGTAATTACCAGTGGCGGGATAAATACTCTAGAGTTCTACAAAAGATTGGGAGTTCGGGAAGTCTGGTTTTGGCAAAATAGTCAGTTATCTCTCTATTACTTAACAGGTGAAAATTATGAGCAGATTTCCCGGAGTACATTCCTTCCCGCTCTGGACTTAGAATTACTGCTACGCTGTGCTAAGGAGCCCGATCAATATGATGCTGTTACCGAGTTATTAGCCAACATCTCACCTGTATAAATTCACAATATGAAAATTTTTATCAGCACTGGTGAGGTTTCGGGCGATTTGCAAGGAGCTTTGTTAGTTGCAGCCTTAAAACGTCACGCTGTCGCGGCTGGTTTGGAGTTAGAAATAACAGGATTGGGCGGCCCTCGTATGGCGGAAGCTGGGGCTACTATTTTAGGCGATACTTTGGGCATTGGTTCTATGGGCCTTATAGAATCAGTGCCGTATATTTGGCCAACGATCCAAGTTCAGCAAAAAGCTAAACAATATCTCAAAAACTTCCGCCCCGATGCTGTTGTATTGATTGATTATTTGACTCCAAATCTCGGTATTGGCAGCTACATCCGCCGCTGTTTGCCTGATTTGCCGGTGGTTTGGTACATCGCACCTCAAGAATGGGTTTGGTCGATTTCTCCTCGCAATACTGATCTGATTGTCAATATTTGCGACCAACTTTTGGCAATTTTCCCCGAAGAAGCTTGTTATTATCAAAAAAAAGGAGCCGAAGTGAGTTGGGTTGGCCATCCTTTGGTGGATAGAATGCAATCTGCGCCCAGCCGGGAAGTTGCCCGCAAAACTTTGGGAATTGGGCCGGAACAGGTGTCGATCGCCCTAATTCCCGCTTCCAGACACCAAGAACTCAAGTACCTGATGCCGGTTATATTTGAGGCTGCTCAAATTATTCAAGCTAAATTGCCGGAAGTTCATTTTTGGATTCCGCTTGCTAATCAAGCTTTTCGCAGCAAAATCGAACAGGCGATCGAGAATTACGGTTTGCGGGCTACTTTGTTAGAAAATCAAACTCTGGAAATCTTGGCTGCTGCCGATCTGGCGATCGCTAAATCTGGTACTGTTAATCTGGAGCTAGCTTTGCTCGACGTTCCGCAAGTTGTCGCCTACCGCGTCAGTCCGATTACGGCGGTTATTGCTCGCCACGTGCTGAAATTTTCGATTCCTTTTATGTCTCCGCCCAATTTGGTGCAAATGAAGCCGATCGTCCCGGAGTTGCTGCAAGACGAGGCGACTGCGGAAAATATAGTGAATCACGCACTGGAATTGCTGCAAAATGCCGATCGACGCCAGCAAACTTTGGCAGGTTATCGGGAAATGCGCGAAAGTCTCGGAGATGTGGGTGTGTGCGATCGGGCTGCTGCAGAAATAATGAAAAATGTCAAATTAAATACAGCTTATTAAAGCATTTTTTGTATTTAAAAGTTATGTATAAACCCGGTTCCTTTGTGGCTGACTGGTGGACAAACCCACGATTTATTACCAGAAAAGCGGTTGATTTCCTTAATTTCTATTAAAGCAACTTTGTTATTGAAATGTTATGCCAAGCAATCGGAAAAAGCGACCGATCGCTGTTGATTTATTTGCAGGTGCGGGCGGCATGACTCTGGGCTTTGAACAAGCAGGTTTTGATGTACTTGCATCAGTCGAAATTGACCCTATTCACTGCGCCACACACGAGTTTAATTTCCCGCTGTGTTCTATTCTGTGCAAAGATGTCACACAGCTTACGGGATCGGAAATTCGGAAAAAATCGGCGATCGGGCGGCGCGAGATAGACGTAGTAATCAGCGGTTCGCCCTGTCAAGGATTCTCCATGATGGGCAAGCGCGATGTGGACGACCCACGAAATTCTCTAATTTTTCACTTTCAGCGCTTAGTTTTGGAGCTAAAACCCAAGTTCTTTGTAATGGAAAATGTGCCGGGAATTGCATCAGGAGAACACAAAGAACTCCTGAATGTTTTAATTAGCTCTTTTCTGAAATGTGGCTATAAAGTAGAAGAAAATTATCAAGTTCTCAACGCCGTTAACTATGGAGTGCCACAAGCTCGCAAACGATTGTTTTTGATTGGGTGCAAAGAAGGTTATGAGCTACCAAAATACCCTCAGCAAACTACTATACTGCCCAAAATTAAAATTCCTAAACGCTATAAAAAAATTAATTTACCTGCTGTCCCGACAGTTTGGGATGCGATTGGAGATTTGCCGGATGTGGAAAAGTACAGCGAGTTGCTGCACCGAGATTGGGTCAGGGCGGAGTACGGAAAGTGCAGCACTTATGCGAGTATAATGCGCGGAATTGATGGTTTGGATGATGATTATTCCTACGATCGCGAGTACGATCGACAAATCCTCTCTTGTAGTTTACGAACTAAACATTCTCAGGAATGTATGGAAAGGTTTCAGGCGGCAAAACACGGCGAAAAAGAGCCGATCAGCCGTTTTTACAAGCTTCACCCCGACGGAGTTTGCAACACTCTCAGGGCCGGAACCGACAGGGCGAGGGGGGCTTATACTTCGCCGAGGCCGATTCACCCGATCGCCCCTCGGTGCATTACAGTCAGAGAAGCTGCGCGACTGCATTCCTATCCTGACTGGTTTAGATTTCACGTCACAAAATGGCACGGTTTTCGCCAAGTCGGAAATTCTGTACCGCCGCTATTGGCGAAAGCTGTCGCAGCGCAGATTATTAGCGCTTTGGGCGTGGAAGCAATTAAGCCGAGTCTCAAACTAACCTGGGGAGATGATTCGTTGCTTAAACTGAATTGGTCAGAAGCAGAACAATATTATATCAAAAGTTAAGAATTAGATTGACAGCGTATATGCAGGGCTACCCCCAATTAAGCGCGGGTTTAGCGTCGCCTGTATCAGTGAACACAGTTCGATGACCAGCACGAGATGTCCCCAGTAGTTAAACAAACCGGGAATGTATTCCGGCGCGCTGTGCAGTTTTTTCAAGGTAAAAGTGGGAACTATTTCGACTACTGATCTGCAATCCAAGGCGTAGCCTCCCATACATAAAATAGCCAAATAAACATCTGGATATCAGAGGAGATTTGAGATCGTGAAAGTGTGCCGGAAAACATTTTGATAAATTTCGCTGAGTTTTGCAACAATTAGGAGTCTTTTGGAATTCTAGAGCTATTGTGTAAAAAGTGTATTTTCAGGAGACTCAAATACTATGGGTTGGTTTAAAAGACTGTTCGGACTCGAAAAGCCTGAAGCCCCGGCTGAACCGATGGCACAAGTAGTACAGCAAGCAGCACAAGCGCAATCCATCGCTCCTGCTAAAGTCGGCCCAGACGGAAATTTTGACGAAAGCGGCCTCGCGAAGAGGGTGGCTTTAGCTTTTGACAGCGATCCAGAAGTTGCTGATATCGAGACTGTTTATGTGGCTCAGCTCAGCAGCACGGTTGTTCTCAAAGGTCAAGTTCCCAGTCAGGAAATTCTCGACAAGTTGGTGGCGATCGCCTCTGCTGAAGAAGGCGCAACAAACGTGCAAACCGATCAGGTGACAGTTGGCTAGTTCTGCGGAACCGAAGCAGTTTCGCTCCGGGTGCTGCTCGAATTAGTCAAAAACTCGATTAAACCCGCTGCGGCGGGTTTTTTCTTGCCGTCTCCCCCCTCCAAATATTAATTTTTGTAAATAGAACCGATTCATCTCAAAAAACCGTATAATTGAATACAGAAACTAAAAAAGTTTTAGCCCAGAAAACCAACCCTGACCTGACTGCCCTTTTTATCTCCATAAATATAAGGATCAAAAAATATGAAACTCACTTATCGCGGTTCAAACTACGAGTACGACATTCCGACAGTTGATATGGTCGAAGGCGAAGTCGCGGGCAAATACCGGGGGCAAAACTGGAACTATCGGTATCCGAGACACATTCCCAACCCCAAAAAATACGGCGGCCCAAACTATACCAAAAAGCGAGATGCTCAATCGGGCGATCGGGATGTCGCAGCAGCTCGCGCCTCGGCGAGGGGGGAATATTACCCAACAGTTGTGGAAGTGGCGCAGGTGCACCAAGCGAATCTTTGCAATATTCTCGATCGTAGAAAGCAAGCAGCCAAAGCCAAGGGCGATGAAACACTGCTGCGCTTGCTAGAAATTGAGTCGAGACACATGGTGTGTTAGAGAAAAAGCTTCAGAAAACAAAGCGTTTGTAAAGAGGGGGGAAATCGAGTTAATCTCAATTTCCCCCTTTTGATGCTGTTTGTGCGATCGAATTCTCCTTTCCCCACAGCGCGCACGGCGATGTATTATTTATTTGGTTGCCCATTAATTTTCCTACAAAACTTTATAAATTCTTGAAAACTAAGTAAGTGATCAGAATTGGCCTCAATTCTCGCTATCAGTTGTTTAAGGTAATATTCTTCTTGTACTTCCATCGGTTTAGATTTACGGTAAGAAAAACTCTTGTTTGACGCAGAACTACGCTCTTTGAAAATTTCTCTAAGATAACCTTCATGAAACAGAGCTTTTGTTTTATATCCAAAAATATCCTTTGTATTTTCTTCATCTTGCACAAATTCACTAGCTAAGTCTTCGGGATTACTTTTGCTTACATCAAAATATTCGATGTATTGTGTCAAAGTTGGATTATTTTGTGGATGTCTGACAAAGAAATTCCTATTGCCTAAAAACCAAGTTTCAATACAAACTTTCTGGACAATAATTTCTAGTTGGCAATTTTCCGGTAATGCTTTAAAAGGTTTATCTTGTAATTCTAACTTAATTTGCTCATCAGCTTCCGCTTTTTTCTCTGCAACTGTAAAACGGTCTGCATCTGTAAATAGTACCAAGTAATTATATTTAGGAAAACCGTTAATATCTTGGATAGCATTAGCAGCAACTCTGTAGCAACTAGGAACGCCCATATCACTTACGTAATAATAGTTATTCTGATTTACAGCATCAAAACTATCCACTTCTGTCAAGTCTGGAAGAAGTACAGATAACCACTTTTTATAAACAATCGGTTCTGTCTTCCCTTCAAATACAAAATAGAAGTTCATACTATGATTGTTTTTCGAGAATTTTGGTTAATTGAATAAATGCGTCTTGTTTAGATTTACCCAAATGATAATCGGAGGCATTACAAATTCTAATATGTCCGCCCTGTCGAGTCACAATTTTCCAATATTCATACGGAATATTATTGATAATGTAAGGGTGATGGCTTGTTGCAATAAATTGTAAGGTTTTATTTTCGTGAATCAGGTCATCAGTCAAGATGTCAATACAATTTATCCCTAAACTATTTTCAAATTCATCAATCAATATTACCGAACCTTCATTTGCCAGAAACATTTCGGCTATATGAATAATTGTACGCAACATCCCCGAAGACATCCTATCTTCTCTAATCCATTTTGGTACAGATTTCTCTTTTATAGAAATACCAGGCTGAATTTTCCCAGCAATTGCTTTAGGCAAGATGTCAGTTTTAAAATGCTCAACTTTTAGATCTCCGATTTGTGGAAAAATGTCAATAAATCGTGACTTTATTTTTTCATAAATATCTAACTTGTTTTCATAAGTCAGATATAGTTTAGTTCTAATATCCTCATCACTATTGACTATGCTGTCTAAGGTTTTGTATTTATTTTTGAGCGATTGCAAAGATTGGTTTGAGTTTATAAAACGCCTACCGTTTATTGTATGATCGCGATATTCTATTTTATTTAGAGCATCAAAGGCTTCTTTAATCACACTTTCTTCTTTCAAAATATATATCATTGATTGATGCGAAGAAAGTTTAGGCATTGGGCTATTTTTAAACCTAATTTCTTCCAAATCTCGCTGAAGAATTAAAAGCTGATTGTTTGAGGTCAATCTTTCATAAATTAAAGAAGATTTTTCTCGCTCATCTTGTTTTTCTTTTTCATCATCCTCAAAACTTAGTTCATTTGTTTCAACAGTATCAAAACCACCTTCCCAAATAAATTCAGTACCGTTTACCGTAGAAAATCTGATTTTCCATTCAAACCCATTTATAGCTTTTCCATTTGCAATACGTCTTAAATCGATAATGGCACGCAGGATTTGGGTTTTGCCTGCACCTGATACGCCTACTAAAAGGGTTAAATTTGATGAAAACTTAATTTCATCAAAATCCCACTCCCAAAAATTATTTTTGAGTCTAAGTGAAATAATCTTCATAATTTAAAAGGGTTTTTATTGTTCATATGACCCAACGTATTTGCATTTTTGCAATCAAGTAATATTCGGGATAATTATAAGCTCTACGCTTTATTTATAAACCATTAAGAAGCCTTGTGTCAATACCGACTTTGGGAGACCCACTCCTGAAAAAGAAACCGGGTTTTTCACGAGCGTTCAAGGCTCAAATGCAGTAATTTCGTAAAAAACCCGGTTTCTGATTATCACCATCACCCCTTGACACAAACCACCTGCTTCAAAGTCGCCACAACTTCCACCAAATCCGACTGCTGACTCATCACCTCATCAATCGGCTTATAAGCCCCCGGAATTTCATCTAAAAATTGCTCATCTTTCCGGCACTCAACCCCCTCAGTCTGCCGCACAAAATCATCAAGAGTGAATACATTCTTTGCTTGAGTGCGAGACATCAAGCGCCCCGCACCGTGACTGCAACTACAGTAACTCTCAACATTTCCCTTCCCTTTAACAATAAAAGATTTCGCCCCCATCGAACCCGGAATAATCCCGTAATCCTCTACATCCGCGCGCACGGCACCCTTGCGAGTAACATACACATCTTCCCCAAAATGCACCTCTTTTTCCGCGTAATTGTGGTGGCAATTCACCTCTAATAACGGCTTAACAGATTTGCCGCCCGCGACGTGCTTTTCCACAATTCGCTTAAACCGATTCATCATTACATCGCGATTAAAACGAGCATAATCTTGCGCCCACTGCAAATCGTGCCAGTAAGCGGCAAACTCGCGCGTACCCGCTACAAAATAAGCCAAATCTTTGTCAGCCAGATTAATTTCTGCTAGTTTAGCTAAATCTTTAGCAGTCTCGATGTGCTGCTGTGCGAGCAAATTTCCAATGCCGCGAGAACCGGAATGCAGCATCAGCCAAACAAAGTTTTCAGTATCAACGCAAACCTCAATAAAATGATTACCGCCGCCGAGGGAACCCATTTGTTTTAAGGCTTTATTGTTTTGGTGCTGCACGCCTTGATGAAGTTCCTTAAACTCGCCCCATCCTTGCCAGTTGGTGACAGTTTTTTCTACTTCCTTGTTTTCCGCAAATCCCACGGGAATTGCGGCTTCGATATCGAGGCGAATTTGTTTGAGTTTGCCTTCTAATTTGTTGGCGGTGAAAGGCATTTTAATGGCAGCCATCCCGCAACCAAGATCAACGCCCACAGCAGCCGGAATAATCGCTTCTTTTGTGGCAATTACTGAACCGACTAAAGCACCTTTTCCTAAATGTACGTCGGGCATTAGTGCGACGTGTTTGAATACAAATGGCAAAGATGCTACGTTTGCGGTCATCTTGGTTTCTTTTTCGCCTAGGGCGTGATTTGCCCAAGATAATACTGGTTTTGGGGCTGATATGTCTAATTTTTCGTAGGGCATTTTTATTGAGATTTATTTTGCTGATTACTCTGTAGTATATATTGTAGTATAAATAATTTATGATGTCAAATTCACCTTACTGGCTGATTTTATTACGGTGCGTCAGCTTAACATCAAATGCAGCACCGATATTGTTTGTGAGTCCGACAGTCCGACAGGGAATGAATTCCCAGTCTCATAGCTAAAGTCCTCTAAAAGAGGACTGAAATCGATCGCACTTTCCGTCAAACTCTACAGTCGGTTTTAACCGACAGTCCGACAGGGAATGAATTCCCAGTCTCATAGCTAAAGTCCTCTGAAAGAGGACTAAAATCCCTCGCACTTCCCGTCAAAATCTACAGTCGGTTTTAACCGACTTTCGCTATGAGGCAGGGGTTGAAACCCCTGCCGGACTGCGGGAAAGCGAGTCAAAAGCTAACACGGCACAAGAAGCGTCCTGTATTGGAAATCCTTAAGAAATGCCTAAAGATTGAATTAATAATTTACTGTACGGTGCGGATTCTTGTACCTTCGCCAGCGAACCAAACAACTCTTTTCCCCCGAAGATAACTAATGTCTTCTGTTTAGAGTCAGGTTGTTGACTCAGGACTTGTGAGTGAACGGACAGAATGCTATCTGAATCAAATCGATAAAAACAGTCCAAGTCGCTGCAAAGCCCTTCTTCAACATCCTTGAGAGTAGGGTAAAGTTCTTTACACGAGCGCGGTTCATGACCGCTTAAAATCAGTTCATCTGATATCTCCATTTTTTTAAGATCGATTAAATACATTCTTCCTTGAACCGTGTCAATTAGAAGGCGATCGTCTGATAGGTAGCACATAGAGTACCTAAACCAGTCATCCGAATCAGGACAAGGGCATTCGCATATTCCAAGTAGATTGCAGTCAGGAAAACTGAATCGGCTGATTTGTCGATCGTAATTATTTATAACCACAAATTCGCCACCAGCAGGATGAAATTCTGGAGGCGCTGTGTCATAGAGACAGGGAACCTCGACGGCATGAATTCTCGTACCATCATCATAAAGGCAGTAGATTTGCTGTCCGTGCTGACCGGCAGCAGCATAAAGAGCTAAAATGTGATTTTCTGGGTGCGGGTGAAACGAGAAAGAACTGCCGGCGCCAAGAGGGTCTTTGAGCAAAAGTTGTCGCTGGATTTGCCACGAACTGGTATCGCGAATTTGAATCTCGACTTGCTTCATTTCAATTAATTTCATGCACCAAAAACGCACGCCGTCTGCATCAAACCAGCAGTCCTGAAATCCATTCTTGTTATGCAAATGTGAAACTTTAACAGGAGGGTTAGGTAGCTGTTCTTCAAAAACTAGCTGGTTTTCTGCTGTCAAAATTGCTAAGTGATTGCCATTGGCCATAATTGCTGCCAGCAAATCGCCTTTGGGACTGATGGCTAAACAGCTAATTGCATCGGGAAGCTGGTATTCGTATTTTGGCGACAAGTTGCGCTCGACTAAAGTGACTTTTTTGCGATCGCCACTGACGATAGTCGCCCACTCGGAATTAATGGGTTGATTTATGTAGGAAAACGACTAGTACAGCTCGGCGTAAGTAGACAGACTATATTTGTGGTAGAATGACATAGTTAGTTTAGACCAGTTTCGGTAGG
>NZ_JAUBTU010000106.1:0-23102 GCF_036705085.1 Microcoleus sp. B6-A1 | reverse complement strand
CGCCCGTCTAAAAAGGACGGGCGGGACGCCCATCCCACAATAACAATTAAAATTGTAAGTTATTTAATTCGCGATCCTATTAGAAGATTTAAGCCCAGTATTAAGTAATTTTTAAGCCCCGCCCATTATTTCGTAGGGTGTGGGGCTTAGAAGATTTAAGCCCAGTATTAAGTAATTTTCAAACCGCGCACCTTGGTTAAGTTGTTCCAGGTGCGTGAGTCGGAATATTCGGGTTGAGTGTTGAGTATTTTTAAGTCACGCGCCCCACGGTGTTATAATTATTTGAAATCCCGATCGAACATTAACATCCAATCTATATTGAAATTGCGCTCATCCACCTATTTATTAGTTTCTCACGGCAGCCGTGACCCCAGACCCCAACTAGCTTTGGAAAACCTAGGTCAACTGCTGTCTCAAAATTTGGCTGACTCGTTCCCAGCAGTAGCAACCGCCACCTTAGAACTCGGCCCCGCACCGCTGCACGAACAAATTTGCAGTTTTGGCGAACGTACCCTGTCGCTGGGACTGACAGAATTGCAAATCCTGCCTGTATTTTTATTGCCGGGAGTTCACGTCGCCGAAGACATACCGGCAGAGGTCGAAATTGCCCAAAAAACTTTTGGTGACAAGCTAAAAATTGAATTGCGCCCGCATTTAGGTTCCCAGGAAGCAGGCTTAACACAATTGGTAAAAAGTCAGATGCAAGAGGTGACTTTTCTCCCCAATCTGCTATTGCCAAAATGGATTTTATTATCTCACGGTAGCCGTCGCCCCGGAGGTAACTCGACAGTTGAGGAAATCGCCAGCAAACTCGGTGCACAGACAGCTTATTGGTCGGTAAAGCCGAGTTTGTCAGAACAAATTGAGAGTTTGGTTCGTGGTGGACAGCAGCAAATAGGGATTGTGCCATACTTCTTATTTAATGGAGGAATTACAGATGCGATCGCCAAAAATGTAGCACAGCTAAAGCAGCAATTTCCTGCGACGGAACTTCATCTCGCAAATCCTCTAGGCCCAAGTGTACAATTAGCAGACTTAATTGGGAATTTAATTCAAAAATGAACCGCAGAGGCACAGAAGAGGTAAAGGAAGCAAGAAAAATGTCTTTAGGAAAAGTGTATTTAGTAGGTGCGGGGCCCGGAGATCCGGGTTTGATGACCTTGAAGGGAAAAGCTTTGTTAGAGTGTGCGGATGTGGTGATTTACGACGCTTTAGTCAGCCCTCAAATTTTGGCAGCAATCAACCCCGAAGCAGAACGAATTGATGCCGGAAAACGCAAAGGGCGTCACTCGTTAATGCAGGACGAAACAACTCAGTTAATGATAGAAAAAGCTGGAGATAATGCGATCGTAGTTCGTCTCAAAGGCGGCGATCCGTTTATCTTCGGCCGCGGTGGCGAAGAAATGGAAGAGTTGGTAAAAGCTGGAGTGTCAGTAGAAGTAGTCCCCGGCGTAACTTCTGGGATTGCGGCCCCTGCTTATGCGGGAATTCCTTTAACACATCGAGCTTACAGTTCCTCTGTCACCTTTGTCACCGGTCACGAATCAGCGGGAAAATATCGGCCGGAGGTAAATTGGCAGGCGATCGCCCGCGGCTCCGAAACCATTGTAGTATACATGGGAATCCACAATTTGCCTTACATTATCGGCCAGTTAACAGCAGCCCAATTGAGTGCAGAAACGCCCATAGCATTAGTGCGCTGGGGAACGCGGCCCGAACAAGAAGAATTGATCGGCACTTTGGGTACAATTGTAGAGCAAGTTGAGGCGGTCGGATTTGCAGCACCTGCGATCGCGGTAATCGGAAATGTCGTCAATTTGCACTCGATATTGTCTGGCTGTCGGCCCGTTTCTCAGACTGTAGAATAAGCGGGGAAATTGCCCCTAAATCCTCGTAGGGTGCGCCGGGCCGCGCACCTTACTGCTAAATCTATTTTTGGCGATTAGTTATGCTCGCCAACAACTAAGGATCGCGAATTAAATAACTTACAATTTTAATTGTTATTGTGGGATGGGCGTCTCGCCCGTCCAAAAAGGACGGGCGGGACGCCCATCCAACTTTCAAGAGTGGAAGTTATTTAATTCTCATTCCTAACAACCAACCACTAACTAATGACTAATGACTAATGACTAATGACTAATGACTAATGACTAATGACTTAACGCGCCACCTGCCGCATATACTCCCCCCACAACTGAGCGGCATTTGAACTACCTCCCGCAGTCGGAGAATTATCATCATTTCCCAACCAAACTCCTGTCACCAGTTGCTGACTCGGAATATAACCCACAAACCACAAATCTCTATTATCATTAGTCGTGCCTGTTTTTCCAGCTTCTCCCAACCCCAAAGCAGCACTGCTACCCGTACCTCCCCGCACCACACCTTGCAGCATATCAGTCATCGTATCCGCTACGCCTTCGGAAACTAACTGCCGATTGGCAATGCCATCTTTTTGATACTCATAAATCACCCGGCAACTGTTAAAATCATTTCGATCTTTGCAATCGCTGCTGTCAATAATTCGCTTGATTACGTGGGGGCGATTGCCCAAACCCCGATTTGCCAAAACCCCGAAAGCACCCGTTAATTGCAACACATTAACTTCACTTTCACCTAATACTAAACCAGGATTAGAACGCAGTTCAGAAGTAATCCCCAAACGTCTGGCCATTTGCACCACATTGTCTAAACCGACATCTTGTTGTGCTATTCGCAAAGCAATTGCATTTTCCGACAATGCCAAGCCGCGATACATATCAGCATTACCGCTGGTTCTTTCGCAACCACTATAACTTTGTCCTCCCCAGGAAAGGGGAGCGCAAGAATAAGTTTTATCGGGTGAGATTCCCCGTTCCAGGGCGGCTGCATAGGTGAAAATCTTAAATGTAGAACCGGGCTGTCTCAAAGCTTGGGTAGCCCGATTAAACTGACTTTTCAAGTAATCTACGCCCCCAACTAAAGCTAAGACTTCCCCGGTTGTACTGTTGAGAGTTACCACGGCTCCTTGAGAAAAGCCAGCACTTGCTCCGGCATTTTCAACAGCATTTCTGAGGGAAGCTTCAGCCACTTTTTGCAGGCCGGGATTCAAACCTGTTTCTACAATAAAATTGCCTTCTCTGGCTAACTGCTCCCCCAGCAAAAACTCCAATTCGTCAAATACATAACTGTAGAAATAAGGAGCGATCGTACTTTGCAGATATTGGCGAGCTTTAGGATTGATCTCAATTCGCGATCGCCTCGCGCGATCGGCTTCTTCCTGAGAAATCGTCCCCAGTGCGCGCATCCGTTCGATCACTCGATCGCGATACTGCACCGCCAACTGATAATTTTGAATCGGATTAAAACTGTTTGGCGCCGGCAAAATGCCCGCCAAAGTTGCCGCCTCTGACAAAGTTAAATCCTTCGCCGACTTCCCAAAATAAAACCGAGCCGCATCCTCAAAACCGTAAAGGTCAATTCCCAAAAACACGCGATTCAAATAAGTCAGCAACAGTTCGTCTTTGCTGTAATAATTCTCCAGTTTCAAGGCAACTACAGCTTCCCGTAACTTGCGCCCTGCCGAATCTTGAGTTCCCACATAATCTCGAAACAAACTCCTCGCTAACTGCTGCGTCACAGTGCTGCCGCCTTCGCGAATTCCTCCCCCGCGAACATTGGTCAAAAGCGCGCGCAAAACTCCGATCGGATCTACCCCCAAATGCCAATTGTAGCGGCTGTCTTCCGAAGCAAGTACCGCCTTGGATAAATAAGGCGAAAAATCCTGCAATTGCTTTAATTCTAAGTGAGCGTTATTCTGAGGAGGACGCAGCGGAGTTTGCCCATCGCGGGCGTAAACAATCACGGGGCCATTGATACTTCTCGGCAGAGGCCGCACTTGAAACTTTGTGGATTCCATGCCTACCAACACGGCAATCAAAGCGGTGATTCCGCTTACGCCATAAAAGCTGTAACGCAGAAGTTGCAAATACCAAGGCGGCGGATATACGAATTGAATTCTGACAGCGGCGGCTAGTTCCGGCGGCCCTAAAGTGAACACGTCTCCGTGACGCAGGGACATACTTTTAACTCGCCTTTTGCCATTGTAAATGCCGTTTGTGGAGTCTTCATCTTTGATGACAAAAGGAGTCCGCCGCCGACTATCCCGCGACAGGGATAAGTGCACGTGACTGACAACGGGATTGCGAACTACTATATCTGAAGATTTGGACGATCGACCTAACAGATATCGATCGCCCAACAGCGGATAAACCTCAGCTTTAGCTGCACCCGCATCCTGTACCCACAGTTCGGGTACTTTGGCGTTTGGTTTCAGCGCTAGCTGGTTAAAATTAACCTTAGCAATAGTCTGGACTGCTTGGGTAATCGCACCCAAGACGGTTTGAGGTTTGCGGGGCGGCGGCGGTGGGGTCATATTTCGCTGTGCACTACGATCGAGCGATCGGCTCTTGCACTATTCTACTCGCAAGTTTTCGCTATTTTCACGATCGGGCCCACTCTCAGGGCGATCGTTGGCTAGTGGCGATCGATTTTGGGGTGATTGGTGAACCCGCAAGGCGAGCATTTCCTTGAGCAAATCTCCACCCAACCACAAAAAATCCCCATCTCACAACTAGGATTAAATTCTCATAAACTTGTCAAAATATCCACACTTTCGATAACATTTATCCCAGATTTAGCAACAAACTTCGCATAATCAAAACCCCCCTTTTTGAAGGGGGGTTAAAAGCCGAAAATCAGCTTGATTCTCCTTACATCGAAGAACCCAAACCGGCATAAGCACCGTAGAAGAAAAGAGCCAAAACGCTCAGAGCACCGAGGCCTGCAACAGTAGCTACCAGCCACAAAGGAATTCTGCCACTTTCACTAAACATAGCCATCACCTCACTAATGTACAGCTAAACAAATTCGATCGAACTATCGAAAGCCAACTCAGACACCAGTTAATTAAAGAAATAACTGGAAAACAAAATACCCAAAACAAAAATCAGCAACAAACCCAGATACAAAGAAGTCCGGTTTAACTCAACAGGCTGCTCGTTGGGATTAGGAACGCGCTCAGGCATTGTAAACTCCTATCGTTGAATAAATTGCATTGCTGCGATCGCGCCCAAAAAGAAAATTGTTGGGACACCTAAAGTATGAACGGCCAACCAGCGCACCGTAAAAATCGGATACGAAATTGGCTCATTATTTGGGGTTCTACTCGTCATTTTTCCAAATCCTTGTTAAATTACTTGGCAATGAACTGATCTACTTGTTTCTTAGCTTCAAAGCGATCCGAGATAATCGGCACTTCTTCCCGCTGCGGTGTGAAATACTGGTTAGGGCGAGGAGTTCCGAAAGCATCGTAAGCCAAACCCGTTTGCACAAACAGCCATCCAGCAATAAACAAAGCCGGAATGGTGATGCTGTGAATTACCCAATAACGGATACTTGTAATAATGTCCCCAAACGGACGTTCTCCAGTTGTACCAGCCATTTAGAATCCTC
Source organism: Microcoleus sp. B6-A1 (assembly GCF_036705085.1). Classification (NCBI taxonomy): domain Bacteria; kingdom Bacillati; phylum Cyanobacteriota; class Cyanophyceae; order Oscillatoriales; family Microcoleaceae; genus Microcoleus; species Microcoleus sp. B6-A1. The sequence goes on along the minus strand of NZ_JAUBTU010000106.1, from coordinate 17,609 downwards.
CTTTCAACAACAAATTGACAGACAATCTCTATTACTATTCTACTATCAAGCCGCTTGCGCTGAACCTTGATATTTAAGTAGAGTACCGCTCGCGCCGATCACAAATCCGCGATCGGGGCCCATAAAGACAATCCTGTAAAAATTAGCGGGAACATCTTCAACTTCGCGGTCTTTTAGCCAAGTTTTCCCGCCGTCCAAACTGCACAGCAAATTGCCGCCGCCGCCGGCTACCCAAACTTCATTATCAGTCCGGTAAGCCATGTCCAGCAAACCCCAACTCGCCTTGCGATCGGGAAAAAACGGTTTTCCCCAACCTTCAGGATTGGACGGGTCGCTAAACTGAATTTGACCACCACGGGCGAGCATCCACAAACGCCCATCCTTGGTAAAGCCCATATTTTGCAGGCGGCGAGAACTATTGCGGTTGTGAGGTTCCCAAGCTTCTTGTCCGGGTTTCCACACCGAGTAGAAATTGCCCTTCGAGGAAACCGCAACATACTGCCCGTCTTCAGAACGGTTGATATTGCGAACTACCCCAAAAGAATCCTGCACGACAGCTTTCCAATTTTTGCCGCCGTCGGAAGTCCGGTAAATCGCCCCGACATCGGTCGTCATCTCGGCGGAATTCGGGCCCAATGCCGCGATCGTACTCGGAGAACCGGGCAACTGAGAGCTCAAAGCAATCCGCGTCCAAGACTTGCCCTCATCTTCTGTATGGAGCAAAACAGAAGGCTGGCCGACAATCCAGCCTTCGGAACCTGAAAAACTCACCGATGCAAAACGCGACCTCGGATCGTCGATATCCAGTCCTACAGACTTCCAGCTAGTGCCACCGTCAAGGGTTTCGAGCAAAGTCGCCTCAGAACCCACAACCCAGCCGTGCTGAGGATTGCCCGTAAAGGCAATATCCTGCAAATTAGCTTCCGTCGGCAAGGAAATCACTTGCCAGGGGTTGTAACTCACAGCACCGATGGTGCTGCAACTCGTACAGATGAGCGCAGCCGCCAATAACATTACAATTCGTTGCCAAAATCTCACAATCGTCTTACTGCAAACCATACATACTAAGTAAAAACAAGAAACCAACGACCAAGCCGCCAAAAATCAGCAAACTTTTCTGACCTTCGGTCATGCCGTTGACACCGACACCGTAGCGCTGATTTGCCTTAAATCCCGATACCCCTTCCATCTGACCGAGATTTTGAAACATCGACTTGCGCGCCCCGCAAACGGGACAGACCCAAGTCGGGGTCACATCTGTAAAAGCAGTGCCAGGGGCAATTGCATTTTTAGGATCGCCCTTTTTAGGATTGTAGACGTAGCCGCAGGCTCGGCACTCGTGCCGATCGAGGGTATTAGTCTCCGTGGCTCGATCGCTCATAAATCCAAAAGAGTAGGTCAGCTAATCGTGAAGTACCTCAACTAAACTTCGTTATAGTTGGGGATTCCAACTAAAACTCCTATTAGGACGGTCTTATTCGTCTTCGAGGTTTCCCGTCTCAACCGCCGATGCCACGTTAGGGACACCACTTGGGTGTTCGACACAAAGCGTCGATGATGGTCTTACTTAGCGTCCACAGGCAGCCACCCGTCTTCCACAGGCAGTTACAATATTAGAATATACATTAAAAATTATTGCAGAAGATGGAGGATTAATCTCAACCAACTCGTAATTTTAGCTACCCAAAATCTATATAATGTAACAGACAAGTTACAGAACCCTTTCACCTAGGCAGTAATTATTCACCGTGTTTGCACTCAGCGGCTACGAGTATTTCTTAGGCTTCCTGTTAATTTCCAGCCTAGTCCCTATCCTCGCCCTCACGGCGTCTAAGGTTCTGCGGCCCAAAAGTCGTCCCTACGACCGGCGCACTACCTACGAATCCGGCGTCGAGCCGATCGGCGGAGCCTGGATTCAGTTCAACATCCGATATTATATGTTCGCCCTGGTCTTCGTCATCTTCGACGTAGAGACCGTCTTCCTCTATCCTTGGGCGGTTGCTTTCAACCAGCTAGGACTGTTGGCTTTCATCGAAGCCTTGTTTTTTATCACGATCCTCGTTATTGCTCTTGTCTATGCATGGCGCAAAGGAGCCTTGGAATGGTCTTAAGTTCTGACAAATCACAAAAACCTCTAATTGTCAACCCCGCTATTCGCCCGGAAGTCACATCACAACTCTCAGAGAACGTCATCCTGACAACAGTGGATGACCTCTACAATTGGGCGAGACTTTCGAGCCTGTGGCCGCTGCTTTTCGGCACCGCCTGCTGCTTCATCGAATTTGCAGCTTTGATCGGTTCGCGCTTCGACTTCGACAGATTCGGCTTAGTACCGCGATCGAGCCCCCGGCAAGCCGACTTGATCATCACCGCCGGCACAATTACCATGAAGTACGCCCCCATCTTGGTGCGGCTGTACGAACAAATGCCGGAACCCAAATACGTCATCGCCATGGGCGCTTGCACCATCACCGGCGGAATGTTCAGCGTAGACTCCCCCACAGCAGTCAGAGGCGTTGACAAACTGATTCCCGTAGACGTGTACATCCCCGGCTGTCCCCCCCGCCCAGAAGCGATTATTGACGCAATTATCAAACTGCGGAAAAAAATCGCCAACGATTCTATGCAAGAACGGGCCAATTTGCTGCCAACCCACCGCTACTACACCAGACCCCACAAAATGAAAGTAGTAGCCGACATCTTGGACGGCAAATACTTGTCTATTCCAGGCCGGATAGCGCCGCCGAAGGAATTGACAGAAGCAATGGGAATGCCTGTACCGCCGGCCCTGCTTGCAGGACAAAAACAGGAGGTAAACCGTGGCTGAGACAGAATCTGCAATTGTTGAAGCCGGGAAGGTTTCCCAGTGGTTGACTCAAAATGGCTTTGAACACGAAGCTTTAGCGGCCGATAATTTGGGCGTGGAGATATTAAAGGTCGATCGAGACTTCTTAATTCCGATGTCAACAGCACTGTATGCCTACGGGTTTAATTATATGCAGTGCCAGTGCGCCTACGACCAAGGGCCGGGAGAAGATTTAGTCAGCGTCTACCACTTGGTTAAACTGACAGACAATGCTTCCAAGCCTGAAGAAGTCCGCGTCAAAGTATTCATCCCCCGCGAAGATCCTAGAGTGCCATCAGTCTACTGGATTTGGAAAGCAGCAGACTTTCAAGAGCGGGAATCCTACGATATGTACGGCATTGTCTACGAAGGACATCCGAATCTGAAACGGATTTTGATGAACGAAGATTGGGTAGGCTGGCCGCTGCGGAAAGATTACATTTCCCCTGATTTCTACGAATTGCAAGACGCTTATTAAGGGAGTTTTGAGTTTTTAGCTCAAAATACAGTTGGTCGTTTTGCACCCACTTCTTTGAGGAGTGGGTGCATTGTTTTGTGCGTTTTTTTGGGAAAGGTCGATCGAAACTTTCTGGGATATGATGAAAGTGTTCCCGTCACCTTGCCACATTTTTAATGTCTGCTTATGCCCAAAAAGATTAGAGAACTCAAAAGCCTGTTGCTAAAAGCTGGGTTTACTTATCGTTCGGCAAAAGGCAGTCATACAAGATGGGTTCATCCTTTACTACTATCATGAACCAATTACCATTGCTGGAAATGATGGCGATGATGCGAAACTGTATTTAGAGAGAGAAGTTAATCGAAAAATTGGAATATTGAAAGCAATTGAAGAAGAGGAATCTGAATCATGAAATTACCTTATATAATTGTTATTCAATGGTCGGATGAAGATAACTGCTACCTAGTTCACTTACCTGATTTTCCATCTCAGAAGTTCCACACTCACGGAGATACCTACGAAGAAGCTTTGCAGAATGCTGTAGAGGTATTAGAGCTTTTAGTTGAAGAATATCAGGTAGATGGTAAATCTCTCCCAGAACCTAAAGCTCTAGTAGAAAACTTGCTGTTTGCTTGAATGTAGATTTGAAGTCATTGAGCATGATTCCGAGATTCCGAGATTAACAACCTGCTATCCTCTGTAATGTCTGGAGGTAATAAAAGTGGCAAAGAATACAATTAAATTACTCGATGTCGTTGCCTTGACAGTTGATGTTCCTGAATACAATCTCTGGCGCGGACAAGTAGGGACTGTGGTGGAACTGTTGGCTGATGGTGCAGCGTTTGAGGTGGAATTTAGCGATCGCAACGGACGCACTTATGAATCTATCGGGTTGCATCCAGAGCAAATCATGGTGTTGTATTTTGAGCCAGCATCACCTGATATCAAACCCGAAATGGTTACAGCATAAGTCGCACAATAACTTGTGGACTTTATAAAAAATTGGATTTCAGGTTGATAAGTGAAATAGCTAATAAACCTGCGATCTTTGATGATATCGTTTAATTGGTCAGCCAATTAAATAATCTGGTGGTTCATCAAAATGACGACTCTGACCGTAGAAATTCTTTGTTCTGAGGCGGCAATATTTTCAGCAGCCGAGTCTCAACACCCGGAACCACTGCTTTACGGCATCACAGACGGAAAGGCTGTTGGGACATATTTGGAGCAAAAGTTCAGACTCTATCTCAAGCAAAAATATGAATTTATAGATGGCAATTCAGCAAGCGGCATCGATTTCCCAGGGATATTAGTTGACGTGAAGGTAACAAGCATTAGGCAACCGCAGTCGTCATGTCCTTTCAAATCTGCAAGGCAAAAGATTTTTGGGCTGGGATATTCACTGATTATCTTTGTTTACGAAAAGACAGACAACAGTTCGCTCCGAATTGCCACCCTGAATATTTTGCATACAATTTACGTGAGTGCCGAAAGAACAGCAGATTTCCAAATGACCCGTGGAATTCGCAATATTTTAGATAATGAAGGCAATAAAGATGATTTGCTTGCTTTCATGTTTGACAAAAATTTACCTGTTGACGAAATTGAAGCAGGTAACATTGCCGACGAAATACTGAGAAACCCACCCTTGCAAGGTTTTTTGACCATTTCTAATGCGTTGCAATGGCGACTTCAGTATGGAAGAGTCATTGAGCGTGCTGGACAACAGGAAGGGGTTATCGCAGTTTATCAATCTAACCGATGAGTTCCAACGATCGCCAAACCAAACTAGAATATGGGGATTTTCAGACACCGCTGGAATTAGCCGAGATGGTGTGTCGGAAATTGAGAGAACTTAATGTTAACCCCAAAGTCATCATTGAGCCAACTTGCGGCATAGGTAATTTCATTAAAGCTGCTGCAAATTCGTTTCCATCCGCCAGCCATATTATCGGGGTTGAAATCAATCAAAGTTATTTAAGAGAATTAACAGCTAAGCATGAATTGTTAGAGGATGAAAGATGTGAGGTTAAGCACGGAGATTTTTTTGAATTTGACTGGACATCATTAATCAACCAATTCAATCATAGGGTGCTGGTACTTGGCAACTTTCCTTGGGTAACAAACTCACAACAAGGAACTATTGGCAGTGAAAACTTGCCGAAAAAAACTAATTTTCAAAAGCACACTGGCTTAGATGCACTAACAGGTAAAAGTAACTTCGATATATCAGAATGGATGCTGATCCATGCGATACAATGGTTGCAAAATCGTGACGCCACTCTGGCAATGCTTTGCAAGACTTCCGTTGCCCGAAAGTTATTGAGTTACATTCATTCAAAAAAACTTAATCTCGCTAGCTGTGCAACTTACAAAATAGATGCTAAAAAGTATTTTGATGCAAATGTTGATGCCTGTCTGTTATTCTGCAAGTTTGACTTAAGTTCACAAAACTACTTCTGCGATGTATTTAGCAGTTTAGAAAGTTCTGACTCCCATCGAATCGGATATCACAACAATCTCCTGGTTAAAGATATAGATGCTTTTAGTAAATTGAGTGATTTATATGCGGTGAATTCAGGTGCAAAATGGCGATCTGGTGTAAAGCATGACTGTTCGAGCGTGATGGAGTTTCGGAAAATTGATAATTTGTTTGTTAATGGATTTGGGGCAACTGTCGAGCTTGAGGAAACTTATCTATTTCCGCTACTTAAAGGATCGGATGTTGCTCAAAATCGCATTAATACTACCGATCGATATATCCTAGTTACTCAAAAAAATATCGGTGAATCAACCGAAAATATCAAAACTATAGCTCCTAAAACCGGATGTTATCTAGAGAAGTGCGGGCAATATCTAGATAATCGCAAAAGCAAAATTTACCAAAATAACCCTCGCTTTTCGATTTTTGGAGTAGGCCATTATAGCTTCCAACCTTGGAAAATTGCGATTTGCGGGCTTTATAAAAAATTGGATTTTAGGTTGATAGGTGAAATCGCTAATAAACCTGCAATCTTCGATGATACTGTTTACTTTCTCAGCTTTGACAGCGAGAGAGTTGCACGTCAAACTTTTGAGCTTTTGAATTCACCGACAGCAATTAACTTTTATTCAGCACTTGTATTTTGGGATGAAAAGCGTCCGATCAAATCCAGCATTTTAAATTGTCTGAATCTAGCAAGGCTGGCAGAGTTGGAATTTGTAACCGCTGATGCACGCAGATAAACGCAGATAGATAGAGATATAATTGATATTATCGGTATTTCTGAAAACCTATGACTCAAGCTTTACCCAAACTCGTAAACTTCGAGGAATTTGTGGAGTGGCTACCTGAAAATTCGGGGGTACGCTACGAACTGCATAATGGAGATATTGTTGAGATGGCACAACCAGTAGGCGAACACGAGGAAGTTAAAGGCTTTCTTACAATCAAAGTTTCCGTTGCAATCGATCGTCTGGGATTGCCATACAGTATCCCCAACCAAGCGATAGTTAGACCTCCTGAAAAAGATTCTGGGTATTTCCCCGATGTGTTGGTGCTAAATCGTGCAAATCTGGTGAACGAAACATTGTGGCAAAAACAATCTGTCCTCAGTTTGGGTGGATCGATACCGTTGGTAATTGAGGTTGTGTCAACCAATTGGCGCGATGATTACTATTTGAAATATGCTGATTATGAGGAGATGGGTATGGCTGAATATTGGATTGTGGATTATGCTGCGTTGGGTGGACGTAATTTTATTGGCAATCCTAAACAACCGACAATTTCTGTCTGTAACTTGGTTGATGGTGAATATCAAATCCTCAAGTTTCGAGAGAACGATCGCATTGTGTCGCAAACTTTTCCCGATTTGAACCTGACTGCAAATCAGATTTTTGGAGCTGGTTTAGTGTAAGCTGATATCTTGGATATTGGTATTTTTTAACCGCTGATGCACGCAGATAAACGCAGATGACTTCACAGGAATTTCTTATCAAAAGCAAAGAAACCGGGTTTTTGACCTCGCAAAAAAACCCGGTTTCTGACTACTCGTGCGTAAGGCTTATCAACGTAAAATATCGTTTACGGTTGTTGCGGAATGATTAAACCACAGAGAACACAGAGGACACAGAGTCAGAGATTGAGAGAGATGAATAATTTCGATGCCAATGGATTTGAGATCGGAAAATTTGTCATAGCAATCCGCGATAGCGAATAAATACTAACAGCACCGCCCACGATCCTAATGCGACTTTGACTGCAACCAGGATATTGAGCAAGGGGAGAATGCCACCGCTGAAAAGTGTGCCTAACTCTCCGTGCGGTAACTCATATCCTGACAGAGTGATAACGGACAATACAATGAAAACAAGTACCGAAACCTTCTCCAAAGTCGCGGCGTGCCAGCGCTGGTAGATTTCTTGCATCCACTGCGGTGATGAGGTAATCGCCACCAAGCCGATCGCAGTTCCCCCCGCTACACCCGCGGCAAAACCACCCCCTGGACTTAAATGCCCGCGAATTGCTAGTTCGACACCCACCAAGGCCGCAATCGTCGCTCCCAATCGCGCCAAAATAATCGATGGTTGATCGGTAAACTGATATATGGCGCAGGACGGCTGTTCATTGGCTAGCATAAAACTTGCACCCAAGATGGCGATGGTAAATACCACAACTTCAAAGATCGTGTCGTACAGCCGATTTCGCAAAATGATACCGGAAACCGCATTGGATACTCCACTATCTTGAACAACCAATTCGACGATCGAACTTTGCTGCGATAACTCCATTGTTGGATTGGTGATTAGCAGCATTTTGACAAACAGCGCTATCCCTGATAAAAAGTAAACCCACTTCATCAATGCTTGTCCTCTGCGTCAGGTGTATTTACATAGGTTAGGGTTGTCCCTGGTGATGAAAGTTCGGTTTGCATGATGTCGTAGACACGCCGAACTCTGATTGCGGTGTTATAAAGTTGCGCTTCGCCGCTGTGTTCTAGTTGGTCTTCTGGGGAACAAGCTGCATGAACTTCTTTTTCCATCAGCGCCCGCTGCAATGCCTGTGCACTCGCATAGGGAACGAGTTCCAGGCGCATATGGCGTTTCTCAAAAACTGTGCGGATGTCATCTATCAGTTGCTTAAAATGACCTGCGGTTTTGCCGTTTGGTATAGCATCGCCCTCTGTCCCCTCTTCGATTACACCCAGACGCAGCACGAAGGATGAACGCACCGTCACGGCATAAAGTGTAATCGCGAGTAGAGTACCCATCAAGGCTTCGGTCAAGCCCACATCCCCCGCGCCTAAAATTGTATACACCAAGGCGGCGATCGCTCCCAATACCCCCCGCAGTAGCAATGCGTGGTATGGATTGACCTGAAATACCACCATACCAGCAGCTAAGGGTAGCAGAGCGACGAGGACATAAATGTAGCTATTATCGTTCATAGTTAGTCCCTGTTTTGGAACAATAGGCCAACACATATCCCAGCATTGTGTTCCAGATTGCTAAGCAAATGATCGCCAGAATCAGCAGGGGCCATTTACTGGGTATTTTCAGCAGCAATCCGACGACGATCGCGATCGAACCCAGCGTATCTGCTACCGAAAGACTGTGCAGTTTATATAAAACCGATCGCTTCCCAAGTAGGTAAGAAGTACCCCAAAACCAGAAAAAAATCCCTATACCGATGCAGGTATAGCTCAATACATCTATTACGATCATGCTTCACTGATACGTTTGATTATTTGTGCCAACAACATCAATCCAGCATTACCCACACTGAGGATAATCGCCGCCACCACACCGATCATCCAATCATCGCGCCAGACGGATATGACGAGAGCGATGATTGCCGCCTTGGTCGAAATACTGGCAAAAGCCAACATTGTCTGCCAGATATCATGATCTTTCCATACCTCGTACATTGGTATGAGCAGAGCCAAAATCATCGCAATTAGAATCAAGTTGTTTAAGTTGTTCAATTGTGTGCACTCCTGCTTTTTTCTTACTTAATATCGGGGCGGGCTCGCGTGCCCAACCCCCTACACCCCACAAGAAACTCTTGAGAATAGTGCAACTTAATAGACCTCTGCCATCATTGTGGAACAGGCAGGATGCCTGTTCTTGACGGGCTGTTTCGCGGGTGGGGGCGGGTTTATTTAACCTGTCTGCAATCTTTAAAGCTATTGGTGAACCCGCCCCTACAGATTCTTGAGAATGATCCAATATCGAGCGTGTAAATAAACTCGGGTATGTCACAAAATGTAAAGTATCGTAACCCCTGCGATAGAGCACTTTTACTAACTGCGGACATACTTACGTATTTTATCGCCTATCTACTTATTTATTTCTCCCTTCTCTGCGTTCTCTGCGTTCTCTGCGGTTAAATAATTCCGAAAAAACTTCAGCTAATTACTCGAAGTCCGCCGCACCCTGTGTACTTCGTAAAAACCCTCTTCGTGATATTTCACGACAATCGTCTTAGGAGTAAAAGTTATCAGGAAGACATCTAAGAATATCAGCAAGGGCGATCGATGGTTTGGCACTTTTTCCATGATCACATCTTCGTGTCTGTGGGGACGGAGGATGAGTTCAAAAGCTTCTATATAAGCTATCGGAATCGCCATGAAGATTTTACCCAACACCCCCAACCATTCCCTCAAAGGTTCCGGGGGTGCGTAGCTGCGCGGCAACAGGAAAGCAATGATGAAGCCGATCGCAATATTTGCCAAACTAAAATCGGCTGTGAGTAGAAACCAGATCGTCAGTCTTAATATTAGCTGTCCAATCATGTTGAGAATGCCATCCAGAATAGTAGGAGCGAAATCAAGCTCATAACACCGACCAAATGATCGAATTGTTCAAGCATACGTGGCAGTTTGATTGCCGTGCGTTGAAAAATTAGAAAATAGGCTAACCAACCAACGCCGATGATGGCGATCGCCTTAAGCATATTGTCCAGCGTATAGGCCTCAACATAAAAGGCATTGGCTGCAATCAGCCCACCTAGCAACAGCAACACCGCAGGCCAAAAACCGGGTTTTGATTTTGCTGCTCCACCACGGGGCAGAAAGATGAATTTAGCAAATAGGATAGCCGTTCCTACGGCTGCCACATTCATGGCGAGCGCATAAGGGGGTGTCAAATTCTTCAAAGTCAACATCTTTGCCCCAAAGCCAACCAAAAAGGGAAAGCCTGAGATCGAAAGGCTAGCCACGACTAAGGCAATCCAGAGCGCAGTATTAATCGGGTTTTGTCGCAATTCCTTAAAGTCGCGGCTGGGTAAAGAACCGGCAATCAGGAATAGCGCCGATTTAACCAAGCCGTGGGCTAGGGCATAAAAGCCTCCCACTTCCGGGGCTACGAGAATCCAACCTAACTGCGAAACCGTGCTGAACGCCAGCATCCGTTTGGTATCCTTTTCAAAGATGCCATAGAACACGCCCATCAACGCCGCCCCGACTCCGAAAATCTGGACGATGGGTGCCACCTCCTCCACCATCAGCGCACAGCGCACGAGGGGATATACCCCAGCTTTAACGACAATTCCTGACAGCAAAGCCGACACTGGCGTTTCTGCTTCCGAGTGAGTTAACGGTAGCCATAACCCCGATACAAACACACCTCCCTTAACCAAGAGTCCCATAAAGATCAGAGCGATCGCCTCTGGGGGTGCTGCGCCCAAGCCGGCAAAACTAAACGAATTACTTGCCTTATAAACCAGCACGGCACCGACTAGATAAAACAGCATTGCCGTGTTGCTAATAAATAGATAGCGCAAACCTACCCAAATCGAGCGATCGGTGCGAGGATAGGCAATCAACAGAAAAGCCGCAATCCCGCTGACTTCTAACCCTACATATAAACTGATAAAGTCCGTAGAGGCAAAGGCCGCATTCAGGCTGCCGTGTACCATCAGAATCTGTGCATAAAAAAATGCCGTCTTCTCTGTAGGCCAACAGTAGATAATCACCGCTGCTGTGACTAAGGCATTGGTTAAGATGAAATAGCCACTCAAGCGATCGACTAACAACGTGACACTGAAATTATCCAGTAACTCCAGCGTCACCGCTGACGGCATCACAAAAAGCTGGAACGCATAGGCAGCGGACGCGAGCGCTCCGAATATTGCGAGATACTTGTCAAACTTCGGAATCAAATAAATAGTAAACCCGACAAAAAACGGGAGTCCAATCCAGGCTAGCGTCAGGGTATTCATGGGGTATTATTCATCTCGATTTCGTTACTTTCTAATGTCGGATTATCTCGTGCCAGCTTCATCACACTGACCAGCATTAAAGCCTGAATCGAAAAGCCGATCACGATCGCCGTTAAGATCACCGCTTGGGGAACCGGATCGGCGTAAGCGACAACATTTTTCCCCTTTGAAATAATTGGTGTCAGCAAGCCTTCTCGCGATGCCACCACCACGTAATAGGCGATAACCCCTGTACTCATGACATCCATACAGACGATTTTCATGAGCAGGTTCTTTTTAAAGATGATACCAAAAAATCCGCAAAATACTGTTGCCAATACCAATGCTTCTAACATGGAAATTGCGTGTTGGATAAGGGGTTTTTGTTATTATATTTGAATAAGCGTATATTATTTCTAATTGGACTCAGACATTTTCTAGCCCCTAAACTAGCTGAAACGCACTCTAGGTAAGGGAAAGAGTTTGATACCCCGTCAGAGCTGAAACCCTTGTCAGTTCTGGAATGTACCCAAGTTAAGCTCAAATCCTTTACCTGTCTTAGTTTGCCGCCAGTTTAGACGTGATTTTGGTCTAAGTCCCGTTAGCGAATCTGTGGCCGACAACGAAGTCCGATCGTCCATCTTTCCCCGGTTTCAGACCACTCGTGCGTCCAGGAGTGTTCAATTTAACGGGGGCGATCGTCACTAACTTCAATCATTCCGCAAAGCTGCGATCGGATCTAAGCGAGCCGCATTCCGAGCCGGCAATACTCCCGCCAATAAGCCTACAGTAAAAGACAGCCCAAAACCTGCCGCGATCGACCAGACAGAAACCACAAATGGAAATTTGAATGCTGTCGAGGCCCCAAAGGCGATCGCAACTCCCAACCCAATACCCGCCGTACCCCCCACCGTGGAAACTAAAATAGATTCCGCCATAAATTGAATGAGAATTGCTGCATTAGTAGCGCCTACCGCTTTGCGAATCCCGATTTCCTTAGTCCGTTCCACAACAGACACCAACATAATATTAGCAATACCGATACCGCCAACCACCAAAGAAATTCCGGCGATCGCTCCCACCATAACCGTAAATAAACCGATCACATTGCTAAAAGTATTAACTATCTCAGCTTGATTTACAACTCGAAAATCATCCGGTTGTGGCGGATAAATATTGTGGCGCAAGCGCATAATATTTTCTACTTGAAATTGAGCATCCGCTAAATCCGCTTCGCCCGCAGTTTCCAACCAAAAACCCGATATTGCAATCCCCGCTAAAGAATTTCTCCCCACAATCCGCGCCGACATATTTTTGAGGGGAATATACACTCGATCGTCCTGATCGGTTCCCCCTACAGACCCCTTGCTTTCCATCACTCCAATGACCTTGTAGCGGTTTCCCTGAATACGAATATCGGAGGATAGCGCATTAGCTCCCGCTCCAAAAAGTTCGTCCCGCACCTTAGAACCGAGGACAACTACAGGCTCAGCAGCATTCAATTCATCCTCGTTAAAAAACCGTCCTTCTTGGGGTTGAATGTTCTTCACATCTGGATAGTTTAAATCCGTTCCCAAAATCGAAGTAAATGAATTTTGTCCGCCGTAAACGACTTGCACTTGGCGCTGCAAATAAGCCGAAATCGCCTTAACTGCGGGAGCTTGTTTGCCGATCGCCCTAGCGTCATCCCAAGTAAGAGTAGTAGCAGAACCGCTTCCCTGACTGACACCGCCCGATCGCGAAGCGCCGGATAAAACCAACAGCACATTTGTACCCAAAGCCTTTAACTGTTCTTCAGTTGATTTTTGTACTCCCTGTCCCACCGAAGTAATGGCAATTACCGAAGATATCCCAATAATTACGCCCAGCATAGTTAAACTGGTACGCAACTTATTATTCCACAGCGCCTCTGTCGCCATGAAAGCGATTTGAACATTAGAGATTTTGTTGGTACCGGGGCGAGTCTGTAATTTCATATTAGACCTCCTGCAAAAAAAATCTATGTTAGACTTAAAGGTTTTGAATTTTAGATCTGAGAGCTAACTCATAATTGTAAAGTGCTGATAACAAATTACAACGGAGACCATAACGGCGGCGACGATTTCGATAACGACTTGACAAAATTTTGACAACTTTTAGACTCCTATTAACATATTCAATCACTATTAGTTCCTGGGTTCAAGCTCGATTGTAGTCTTTTTGTAAAAGAGAAAGATTCGCATTTTTAGGTGTCTTTTTAGGAGTCGAGCTATTAAAGTGATCGTCTTTTATCCCTGGATAGCAACTATCTTGTAAACTATGGGTTGAGGGATGGAAATGAACATTGCTTTTTTAAACAAGCTGAAATCGTGGCAATGCCCCAGTCCAAAATTTAGGCAAATAATCTGTTTACTTTCTTGATTAATGACCGCTTGCATTTTTAGGCTGTGTTTTTTTTATTGACTGAATAGTATATTTACTGTTTTTTTTTGGCGTTCGATAGCTGTTTCTGTGACATCCATTACCACAACTTTGCTGACGCCCAAAACCTTTGAACAATGCTTTTTTCCCACCAGGAATACCAAACTTTCCCGTTTTCATTAAAGTTGATTCAATGTTAATTACAATTCGGCAAATCGTTGATCCGGATACTCCCCAATTTGTCTCCCTATGAAAATAGGTTCGATATTCTCGCCAATATTCCAAGGCCACTAAAACTTGTTCTTCAAGAGTTAAGGCGATCAAGGCGTCCTCGTTTATCTTGAGGATTTTCATTCCCGGAATAGTTCTCAAGTGTTAAGCATTTCTTTAAACGTTTGAATCTCGACACCAAATCTCCGTTTAAATTGCTCCGGTTTCAAATTTTGATAAAGCGGCAATGACCATACCACCTATCAGAAAGCGGAGCGTTGGGGACTGCAACTGAGACCCAAGTCCCGCAGGCCAGAAATACGGCTACTAAAAACCGGGGTCATGCCCCGGCTTTTGAGGTCTGTGTCGTCTCGATTCAACAGCCGTCTGGTCCACAGAAACTGTGTCCGTACAGTACCTCGGCGTCACAGATATAGATCATGCCCGCAAAATCGAGGAAAAACTTGACTGCGACCTGATCCGCAATATTCTCGGCCATATCCCGATCCGGGGTGAGCACCTCGAATTTTATATTCGCCGTGATGTCAGAAACGCTAGGTTGTCCCGACGAGCGCACGTTGCGACTGCCTTTACCGCCGGTTTCCAGAACCGTATAACCGGTTGCCCCGGATTCTTCGATGATATTGACGATCTTTTTGAGCAGAATCTTTTCCGTGACGATGACAAGCTTTTTGGCTGGCTTGGGCATGTTGATTACCTCCTTACCTACGTATGTTGATCTTAATATATTGAGTTGCTTGGTCTGCCGGGTCAAGGGAGCGCCGACAGACAGCGACCCGTCTGGGATTAGCTGCCGCCTATCGCCTGGGCCAGCCCGAGGAAGAGCGGTATACACAAGCCGATCGCAATGGGTGTACCGATGGCTGTGGATGCGCCGATGTAGGCGGAGGGATTGGCCGACGGAATCCCGGCTCGCAACGTGGGCGGACCTGAGATGTCTGAACTGGAGGCGGCAATAACAGCCAGGATCACAACACCGCCCAGGCTGAATCCTGTGGTGTAGTGGGCAATCATGCCGAGACCGAAGGCGATGAACCCATGCACCACCGGTGCCACTACGCTATACACGACGTACCACTGGGCAACCTTACGTAGTTCGCCAAGTCTTGACCAAGCCTCCATACCCATGACCAGCATCAAGATCGAAAGCAAGCCGCGGAAGAGGGGGTCGTAGAAGGTTTTATAGACACTTTCCGGCTGGGTGAACAGGCCAAGAGCAATGCCGAGCAACATTGCCGATAGGGCAGGACCCTGGAGGCTTTCCTGCACGATCGGCCATATCTTGACCCGATTATCCGCAGGCTTCTGCTGCTTGCTGAGATACTCTTGCCGGCCGCGGGGATAATCTTGCTGATCGGGATAATCGCCTGCTGCAACGGGCTGCTTGCTGAAAGACTCCTGCACGGTAGAGTGGGCTGCTGGACTACCCTTCTTCTGGTTGAGATAAATGTTGGCCACCACAATCGCCGTTACGAGCGCTGGGATATCCATGAAGGGATAGAGTGCGGCAGCCCATGCCTCGTATGGCATCTTTTGTTCTTCCAGTAGTGTCAGGGCTGCAGCCATGGTAGAGCCACTCACAGCACCAAACAATCCCCCGGTCGCAATCGCATCTATGGTGTTGACCTTCGGCAGCTTGGCCAACGTATAGCGCGCGATGAAGACAACAAGAACCCCTACCGCTACAGCAGACGCTGCGGGTATCACCATCTCCGTCAGGTTGGAATTGCGGATCGCCTGACCACCGGTCAGACCGATTTTCATGAGCAGCATGAAGACGATGATCTGATTAATCGCCTCTGGAATTACCAATTCGCTACCAAGGGCGGCAATGACCATACCACCAATCAAAAACCCCAGTGTTGGGGACTGCAACTGCTTAACGAAGTCCATTAAAAACAAGGACAAAAAATCCACGAATACCTCCTTCCGCCTCCTCTAACGAAGAGCGACTATTGTGATCGGTGAGCTTTAAGAAGTAAGGGTACAGCGCTTCCACCCTGGCGACAGGTGTTACGCAAAAACCTGTCGCCAGAGGATTCAGAGATGGCCGCTCTCCGAATGGGGCTAGAAGGTGTCGCTGTCCCGCAGTAACTTCTATAGATCAATATCTATTAAGAGCCAAAATTCTATGTACTTAAGTGTATCCTTAAATTCGCACACACTTGCGATCGCTTTACATGGCTCTGCCAAATAATTTCAAATTCAAATCATAAGTTTTCCTTTTATTCTCATAAAACCCGTATATCTATTCAGTGTAAATTGCGATCGCAGAATTTTCTCTATACACGGATATTGCACCGAGGACGGTATGGGATCAGCCAAATCGGGAACAGGAGTTGCGTGGACACCACTCTTCTAGCAATGACTGAGCTAATCAATCCACATTTCAGGGGGAGCTGTTGACGGTTCATAAGTCGTGGCTGGACTGTAACTGGCGAGGTTAAACCACCCCACCGCCAGTAGGAGATCAAACCCACAGCCCAACAAAAAAGTCCAGGCGTGAGACGAGTCGAGTACGCAGAGCAGGCGGCGATCGCTGCTATATACCTGCACTAGCCAGCCTTCGCTGGTGTTGTCAAATTTCGTCTGCAGTTTAGTTGAGTCAAACTTGTTCATTGTGTACGCTCCATGCTGATCGAATGTATGTGGCGGTGGCGGGAAAGTGCCCGCCGCTACGGAAATACCTGTCAGAAATTCACCTGTGAATGGAGAGTGTCTCAAAGAGAGAAACTGGGTCGCTCAAACCTGACATTGATGTCGAACAGAAGACAGACATCTATGCTTTCGCCTTGAACAATATTCTTAAGTTTATACTTAGATTTGCTGGTTGAATGGTGATCATAGCGCCAAAAGGATAAGTGTTTTTTATAAAATGCTTCAGCTAATCTGAGTCAATCTTTCTCAACAGAGGGTAGTAGTGAATTCGCCCATCTTTGGCATAAAGTTAAAGATAGGGTTCAAGGCAAAACCATAGAGTATTGCCTTGAATTGTCGTAACAGAACGCATCAAGAGCTAACCCACATGACCCCGAAAGCCAGCAAGCTTGTCATCGTCACGGAAAAAGTGCTGCTGAAAAAGATCGCCCATATCATCGATGAAGCTGGGGCTGCCGGTTATACGGCATTACTCACAAGTTAAGCTAAAAGCACTATTGTCAATGAGTAAAATTACTCATGTTTTACCTGTTGACCCAATTAAAATATGACTCCATTTGTTCCTTTATTGTTGAAAAAAAATTGTTCGGGACTTCTTTGAGTTCCAGGGAAAGGAGAAATAATTAGCCTGACATGAGGTAAGGATTCAGGTCAAAAAAAGTTCAGAGACACCAAAAAATATGGTAATGTAGTTGAATGAGCCAAAAACCAGAGTCAGCAGCACTACAAATAGAAATAGTTAAGCAGTTGGGTCACGAAGAGCTGGTAAAACTCGTGCTGACACAACAACAGCTCATCGAAAAATTACAACTCGAACTCGAAAAACTCAAACTCAAACA